>JAHFCS010000005.1 GCA_023249395.1 Gemmatimonadota bacterium | reverse complement strand
TAAAATGCGACTGCGGCAAGATCGGTCGTGCCAATACCGCCTTCAGACAGACAGTAATGCACCGCCCGCAAGGGAAAGGAATCATCTCCCTTCTTGCGCGTGAATCGCTCTTCCTGTGCCGCAGCGAGGATCTCGCCGTTGCGCAGCAGGCAGGCGGCGCTGTCGTGGTAGAAGGCGGAGACGCCGAGTAGGTATTCGCCCGTCACGTTGCGGGCGTTGAATGCTCAGCGGTCTGCATGCAACAAAGCTGCGTGCGCCGCAGTTCGGGGCAAGGGAGACTGGCGCGATCTTCTGTCGGCCGGCAACTTCGGCCTGCATGTCAACGAGCGTGAAGATCTGCTGCATGGCGAGCATCGATGAGGCGCTCACCGCCATCCGACTCGGCGCCGCCGCCATCGGGCTCGTGTCGCGGATGCCGAGCGGGCCCGGTCCCATCGAGGAGGATCTGATCGCACAGATCGTCTCCGCGGTGCCATCGACTGCGGACACGTTCCTGCTCACGAGCGAGACGACGGCGGCTCATATCGTCGCGCAGCAACGTCGAACTCGCGCGAGCACGCTCCAGCTGGTGGATCACGTTGAGGAAGGAGCACATCACGCCATCCGCGCTTCACTGCCAAACGTGAAGATCGTGCAGGTGATCCACGTCACCGGCGA
This sequence comes from Gemmatimonadota bacterium, assembly GCA_023249395.1. Lineage (GTDB taxonomy): Bacteria > Gemmatimonadota > Gemmatimonadetes > Gemmatimonadales > Gemmatimonadaceae > UBA4720. Next base: position 19,774 of record JAHFCS010000005.1, on the reverse strand, counting down.
GGAGTCGATCGACGAAGCGATTGCGCTCGCCGCGGATGTCGACGCGCTCCTTCTCGATTCAGGGAATCCGCGTCTGGCGGTGAAGGAGCTCGGAGGCACGGGGCGGCGGCACGACTGGTCGATCAGCCGGCGGATCGTCGAGTCGTCCGCTGCTCCTGTCTATCTCGCCGGCGGCCTCAATGCCTCGAACGTGGCTGAGGCGATCGAGACCGTTGCTCCGTTCGGCGTGGATGTCTGCAGCGGGGTGAGGACCAATGGTGCGTTGGACATCCAGAAGGTAAGCGCGTTCATCGAGGCAGTGCACGGCACGGACTAGTCGCCCGTTGGGACGTGCAGACTGCTGGCGGCATAGTGGCTGCTCGCTTCCTGCGAAACGGCTGTCCGCTTACTCTGTCTCGTTGGGGACCGCAGTGAGCTCGACGTCAACTGAGATCTTGATCTCGTCGCCCACGACTACCCCACCGGCCTCGAGAATCTGGTTGTAAGTCAGGCCGAAATCGCGGCGGTCGATCTGTCCCTTCGCACTGAACGCCGTGCGGAGGTTGCCCCAAGGGTCGGAGCCCTGCCCTTCCTTCGTAACGTCGAGCACGATCTCGCGCGTGACGCCTTTGATCGTGAGATCGCCGGTGACACGGAAGTCCGACTCGGTGTCGCCTTCGACGCTTCTGCTGCGGAAGGTGATGGCCGGCCATTTTTCGACGTCGAAGAAATCGGCCGAGCGCAGATGGGCATCGCGCTGCGCCTGCCTGGTGTCGATGCTCGCTGTCTGAAGCGTGACTTCGACCAGTGGTGCTGCAACGTCGTTCGCGTCGAGCGTCACAGTTCCGGCGATTTCCCCGAAGCGTCCCTTGACGGTCGAGATCATCAGATGCCTGACGCCAAACTCGACGGTGGTATGCGCTGGGTCGATCTGCCACGTGGTGGCGATTTCGTTGAGGGGCTGTGCGAATGCTGGTGTCATGAAAGGATTCCTCGGTAGATGTAGTTGTGTAAACACACATTGAGCCTTGTACGTTACGGTACTGCAAATTGCATATATGAAGCATCAGTCCAAATAAAAAGACCTACTTGATCGCCCCCAACGCGGCCTCGAGCGCGGACCTCTCAGTGTTCGTCAGGCTCGCAGCGAACTCTGTCTGGACACGCTTCACCGCCTTTTCGCCTGCGTGCTGGCGTTCGCGGCCAACCGGGGTCAGCTCAGCCCGCACGCTACGGCGATCCGACGGGTCGTCGAGTCTTCGCACCAGACCGTCCGCCTCCAGGCGATCCACGAGCTGGGTCATGTTCGACCTCACGCAGCTCAGGCGGGCGGCCAGCTGGCTCAGAGTCAGCGGCTCGTCCGACAGCGCGAGCTCGGTGAGCGCGCCCTGCTTCGCCATCGACAGTCCCACCTTGCCGAGTGCGACCTCGATTCGCTCCTCGATCACATGCGCCGCGTGGAGGACCGAGAAGGTCCAGTGCGGGGGCGCAGGTTCGGCGATGGTGGTGGTTGGGGTGTCGTTCATATATGGATAATACGGCCGACAAGCTTCTGTGTCAAGTGCTGTTAGCGATCGAGGATCAGAATTGTGAACGTGCCGGGGATCATGGGCGGCCGGGGATTCGGCCGCTCGGTGGTCGGCGCCGGCGGGGGACCGAACTGCGCCGTCGATAGATAGATCCGGTGCGTCTTCGGGTCGAGCGCCATCGTGCGCGCGCCACGCTGCGTCGCGACCGTCCCAACCACTGTGAACTTGTCGGGCGAGTCCTCGTGAACTACTGTCAGCGTCCCCTCGCCATTCGATGCGAAGGCGAGACCCGTCGCGGGATCGAACCCGGCCGCGTCGACTCCCTGCCCGATCGGGAGCGCAGTGACGACCTTGCCAGTCGCGGGATCGAGCACCGCCATCAGCTTGTTCGAGCACACCACGAACAGCCGCGCATTGGCGCGATCCATCGCCATTCCCGACGGCTCCTCGCAGGGAGCGACCGGCCATCGATTCCTTACGGTCAGTCCCTTCGAATCGAATGCGACGACCTCACTCTTGTCCTCGATGTTGACGTACATCGTTCCCCTCCCGTCCGACACTGCAAACTCAGGCTTTCCTCCGAGCTCGATCGTGCCGGCAACGGCGCCGGTCGCGGCGTCGATCGCGGTCGTGTTGGCGCCTCCGCCATTGAATGTGAAAACGCGGCTCGATGCAGGGTCATAGACGATGGCGTCCGGATTCCGTCCCGTGACCTTCACACTCGCGATCGGCGCCAGCGTCCTGAGATCGAAAATTGTGACTGTGGTATCGCGGCCGTTGCTCGTGAAGCCGCGCCCAAGCGACGGAACCACTGCGATCCCGTGGACTCCGGGCGTATTGGCGATGTCACCGATCACCGAATCACGAGAAAGATCGACCACCATGACGTGCGTCCCGCGCGATACGTACAGTCGCTCGCTCGTGGTGTCGGCGATGAGATAGTCCCACCCGCCTTCTCCTCCAGCTGCAATCTTTCCAACAACGTGGTATGACGTCCCGGGGACGCCCTGGGCGAGGGCGGTCGAGCTCGCGATCATCGTCGCGAAGAAGCAGAAGAATATCGATGAGCAGCGAACGCGCATGACTGGTCTCCGAACGAAAATCGTCAAGTGAAAGCTGTGCGTCGATAGAACCGACTCCCGAAGACGGCAGCCACGACAATAGTAAGCATTGCGCGCGGTTGCCGCTCCGGAGACGGCTGGCTACAGCTACTTCTTCACTGCCGGAGCTCTCTTCCCGAGAGCTTCCTGGACAGCTTCCTTCTTCTCGGCCTTCAGCGCCTCATGTTCGTGCGCCACGATGGCGCCGGTCATCGCATCGATATTGATCTCCTCGATCCCGGACTTCCCCGCGACCTTGATGTCGAAGGAATAGATGAGTTTGCCTTTCTCACGCTCGAGCTCCGACGATCGGACTTTCCCGCCCGGAACCTGCTCGAGCGCGGTTTTGGTGGCCACTGTCTTCGTAATTTTCGCTTCGCGCATCAGAGCGGCCTGTGAATTTGGCTTCGCCGTCTGACCAGAGACCGACCCTGCCGCGACGAGTCCGGTGGCGAGGGTGAAGGTCGCGATTCGTGTTGCGTACTTCATTGTGTGCTCCTACCTGGTTGAAAGTTTGTAGCGCCGTCCCCGGATCGCGACGAGCAATGTGGGGACGACATAGAGTGTGACCGGCGTCGACAACGCGAGCCCTCCGATCACTGCGAGCGCCAGCGGGCGCTGCAGCTCGCTGCCAGCCCCAAGACCGAGGGCGAGCGGAAGAAGTCCAAAGAGAGTACAGAGCGTCGTCATGAGAATCGGACGCAGGCGAATGCGAGCCGCCTCGCGAATTGCCGGCTCGAGCTCCAGGCCTCCACCGATCATCCGGCGCCGGGTAAAGTCGAGCAGGATAATTCCGTTCTTCACGATGAGTCCGACGAGAAGAATCAGTCCCATGAACGACGACACGTTGAGCGGCGTCCCGGTGATGAGAAGGAGGAGCATCGCCCCGACGAACGAGAGCGGAGCCGCCAGAAGAACCACCAGCGGCTCGACGAACGACTGGAACTGGATCACCATCACTGCAACGACGCTGGCACCGGCAAGCGCGAGCACAAGCAGCAGCGCATTGAAAGCTTCCTGCTGGCTGGCGTACTGACCGCCGAGCTCCAGCCGGATTCCCGCCGGCGGGGGAATTGCGGCGACAGCTCGCTTGACATCGTCCATCACCGCGCCGAGGGCGCGACCACTGACGTTGGCGGTCATCGCGATCTTCTGTTGCTGGTTTTCGCGCAGTAGCTCGCCACGGGCGTCAACCGGTGTGAAGGTCGCGAGCGCGCCGAGAGGGGCGGCCGCATGCATCTGCGAGGATGCGATGGGGAGCGCGCCGAGCTGAACTGGATTGAAGCGAACCGAATCGGGCGCCCGCACCCGAACGTCGACTGCCCTGTCATCAAGGTGTATCTGGCCGGCATTCACCCCCAGCAGGGGGCCTTCGACGGCAGCTCCCACCTGCTCCGGGGTAAGGCCGATCCGGTTGGCTTCTGCGCCGTTGACGGCCATCATCATCTCCGCGCTCGGCTCACTGACCCCGTTGTAGAAATCTTCGATGCCGTCGATCTTCGATAGGCTCGGGCTAAGACGTTGAGCATAGGCCTCGACAGCCTTGAGGTCGGAACCGAACAACTTTATCTCGACCGGACGCGCCGCACCTGCCAGGTCGTTGATGACGTCCGACAGGATCTGGACGAACTCGATGCGAAGGCGCGGAAGAGCCGCATTGACCTTGATGCGCACTTCGTCCATCACATCGAAGATGGATCGCGAGCGTTCGTCCGTCGGCTTGAGCCGTGCAGCGATGTCGCCGACGTTCTGCGCCGTGGCGAAGAGCCCGAGCTCAGCGCCAGTGCGGCGCGATGTGCCGGCGACCTCGGGAGTCGACGCGAGAATGTTCTCGACGATGTGAACCTCCCGGTCGGTCTCGGCGAGCGCGGTGCCACCGGGAGTCCAGTAGTCGAGGACGAACGCACCTTCGTCCATCTCCGGGAGAAAGCCGGTTCCGACAAGACTGTAGACGATGACCCCTGCGGCGACGAGCAGCAGAGCTGTCGCGATGACCCATCGTGCGTGGTCGAGGACTCGAGCGAGCGAGTGCTCGTAGCGCACCGCCAGCTCGTCGATCGCGGTGCCAACGCGCCCACGGACTCCCCCCGAATCCTCGTGCGCCGATGATGCGCCACGATCGTCCGAACCACCGGCATCGGCGTCGGCGGCCGTGACGTACTGCGCACTCAGCAATGGAATAACCGTCAACGCCAGCACAAGCGAAACCATCACCGCGATGGTGAGCGTAATTGACAGCGCGGCGAAGAACTGGCCCGCTACTCCCTGTAGCAGTCTCAACGGCAGGAAGACGACAACCGTGGTGACGGTTGACGAGATTACGGGCCACACGATTTCGGCCACGGCTTTTGGGACCGCCACGTTCCGATCAGGATTGAGCCGCAGGTGGCGCACGATGTTCTCGGTTACAACCACCGCGTTGTCGATCACCAGCCCGATGGCAATGGCCATTGCACCGAACGTCATCAGGTTGAAGGTCTGACCGACAACCGACATCAGGTACACCGTCATCGCCATCGTGAGAGGGATTGCCGACGCGCTGATGGCGGTAATCCTGCCGTGGCGGAGAAAGATCAGGAGAACGATGACCGCCAGCGCCGCGCCGATGAGCATCGCATCCCGTACGGACCTCACCGCGTCCCGCACCAGGGCCGCCTGGTCGTAAACCGGCTTGAGATGTACGCCGGGAGGAAGCGTTGGCGTGAGCGACGCTACGATGCGGGCCACACTGTCGGCGATGGCGACTGAGTTGCCCCCTACCTGGCGCGTAATGTTGAGCAGGGCGGCGGGCCTGCCGTCACCAGCGACTATCTGGACGTGATCTACGGTTCCAAGGCGCACCGTGGCGATGTCATGGACGCGCAGGCCATGCGCGACGACGAGGTTCCCGATGTCCTCCGGAGAATGCGCCTCCTGGGCCGTGACGATGAGATACTGCTTGTAGTTCTGTGGCATGCGGCCGACTGCGGCCACGGTCGTGGATTGTTCGATTGCCGTTGCCAGCGCTTCGTAACTCAACCCGAGAGACGCGAGGCGGGCGGGATCGGCGATCACTTCGATCTCACGCACGTCGCTTCCCTGCACGTCTACCCGTCCAACGCCGGGCACGCGCGACAGTACCGGCCTCACCTGGTAGCGCGCAATGTCATACAGGGTGGCCGCATCGCCGCCCTCGAGGTTGTATGAAAGAACCGGAAAGAGGGCCGGCGTCAGCCGCTCCACCTGGATGTCCAGACCTGTCGGCAGCTCCGACCGAATCTGGTTGACCCGGGCCTGCACCTGCTGCAACGCGTAGACCATGTCGGCATTCGGTGCGAAGGTCACGTCGATCTGAGCGCTACCACGGATGGACCGGGACCGGACCCGCGTCACGCCGGGAACGACGCTGACCGCCTCCTCGATCGGGCGCGTAATTGTGAACACGACCTGACGCGCGCCGAGAGCTGAGCCTTCGGCCACGACGATGATGCGCGGGAATGTCAGCTCGGGATAAATGGCCGACGGGAGGTGGAGCGCCGCCCAGATGCCCGCCGCGCTGATCAGCGCGACCGCGAGGTAGACGAAGCGGTGCTGTTCGACGAGACGATCGAAGAAGGTTTTGCGCACTACTGCTTCATCGCCGAGACCTTGGCGCCATCTTCGAGGCCGTAGGCGCCGTAAGTCACGATTCTCTCTCCACCGGAGAGACCAGCTTTGATCTCGGCGATGCTTTCCGTCCGCGCGCCTGGCGTTACGCCGCGAGCGTGCGCGACGCCTGCTGCATCAACGACAAAGACCTTGAAGCCATCGCCTTCGGGAACGAGCGCGGCAATCGGCACGGTGATGGCATTCGGCCGCGTTGCGAGGCCGATTTCGCCGTAGATAGTTTCGCCGATCCGAAGAGGCCGGCGTGTACCAGGCGCACGCACGCGAATCCCGACACTCCGAGATGCAGAGTCCACGATCCCCGCCACGTCCATCACCGTGCCCGTACCGAGCAATTCTCCCGACGCACTCTGACCTGAGCGCAAGCTGACCTTCACGCCAGGGTGGACTGTCGCCGCCTGAGTCGGGGTGACGCTGAGCAGGATGTCGACCGCGCCCGGGTCAGCGATTTCGACCAGCGGCTGGTTGGCATCCACAGCGGCACCGAGCAGAGCGTCCATCCTGGTGACGACGCCTGTGATGGGTGAACGCAGAACCGACAATTGCAAGGCGCGGTGAGAAGCGACCATGTCGGAGCGGGCTTTGGCGAGATCTGCCGTCGCCTGATCAAGATCCTTCCGAGGTAGGATCCCCGCCTGGCTCAGTGTGCGCGCGCGCTCGTAGCCTCGCTCGGCGGAAGTGAGCGCGGCGGCGGCACTCCTCGCGGCTTCGCGGAATGTCATCTGATCGATAACGACCAGAGTGGTCCCGACGCTCACATGCTGGCCCGAGGAGACGAAGACCTGTGCAATGCGTGTCGGCGCTGGTGCACTCAGCAAGGCAACGTGTCCCGCGCGGGGAGCCACGGTGCCGATTGCGCCGAGCGTCTCGAAGAAAGGCTGAATCACGACAGTCGCTGTCTTCACTGCGACGTCGGTGGTGGCACGTGCATTGTCACCGCCGGCCGCTTCGTCTTTGTCTGCCTTCCTGCAGCCGGTGACCGCGGTGATGAGCATCGTTACCGCTACGACTGCGAAGCGCGCGATCGTAGTCCCACGGCGACTTCGATTCATGGTGAGCTCGTCGTGAGAGTGACAAGACGCACGGTCGAATTGGCGATCAGGGCGGCCGCGACGTCGTCTATGTACTGTGCCAGCACCTCGCGAGCGTTGCGCTGCGCCTCGAAGACGTTGGGAAGCGAAGCAGCGCCTGCGCGGTAGGCGGTGAGCGACATCGCGGCCACACGATTCGCGCTGGCCACGAGGGACTGATCGCGGGCGACACGGGCGAAAGCAGCGTTGCGCTCGCGGAATGCCCGTGTGATCTGCGCTGTCGATTCGAGGCGGGCGAGCTCCAGCTCAGCTCGGGCACGCGATCGTTCCGCATTCGCTTCCGCGATCGGGCCCTTGTTGCGATTGAGGAGCGGGAGCGGCAGCGATATGCCGAAAGTTGGCAGGATGCCCTTCTCACCGCCGGAAGGATCGCGCGTCTCGAAGCCCGCAAGCACACTCGGAGATCCGAGAACGCTCCGTCGCTGCAGGCGGAGGGCGATTTCGGCAGCTGTCAGCGAAGCCGTCGCGGCAGCAACCGGCAGCGGCGTTCCAGGAGCAGCCTGTGCCGAATCGAACGGTGGCAGCGCGAACGACTCAGCGAGCATGAGCGGCGCACCATTCGCTGGAATCCCCATCACGGTGCGCAACTCATCGAGAGCGAGGACGGCTCCGATGGAATCACCGATGGCAACGTTTGCCTGCTGACCCGCGTTCACAGTTGCGAGCTGGACGTCGAGCTCGGCGGCATCGCCGGCATCACGTCGCGCAATCGCCATCCGCAGGAGACTGTCACCATCCGCCGCGTTGCGTCTCGACAGTCTCGCGTGAGCGAGCGACGCCTGCGCCCGGGTGAAGGTGGTGTCGGCATCGAGAGCGACGGCCGCCCGCTCGAACTGAAAGCGATAGCCCGCCGCCCGCTGGGTCTCTCTGGCTGCAGCGATCCTCGCGCTGCGCACTCCCGGCAGATCTATCGGCATCTCGAGCGTGACGTGAATCTGGGGAGTGGCCTTGCTATAGCTCGCGGCGAGGCTCGGGTTCTGCCACGAGCCGGCGGTGATCAGCTGGGCGTTCGTGATGGCCGTGTCAGCTCGTGCAATGCCAAGCCGCGCCCCGCGACTGAGGGCGGCGTCTATCGCGTCAGCGCGTGTTACAACCTGTTGCGCGTCGGCAGCGCCGGCCGCGATGAAAATCGAGGTTGCTGCACAAGCGACGAAATGGCGTAGTGAGCGCATTCTCCCGTGAAATGAGTGGCGTCACCACGAATCGTACTCCGCCAACCTGTCAGCAGGATTACAGCGGCCGCCTGTCGCGCAGGAGCGATCTTCGCGCGTCGGCGGCTACCGGGAAGCGTATCTCGACGCGGGTTCCACCACCTTCACGCGAAGAGATCTCGATCTCTGCCTCGTGAGCGTCGGCAATCCATCGAGCGATGGACAACCCGAGGCCGGCGCCTTCACTCCGCTCTCTCGCCGGATCGCCGCGATAGAACCGTTCGTAGACGTGCGGAAGCTGATCCGTGGGGATGCCTATACCGGTATCCTCCACGACGAGAGTGGGGCGGCCGTCGTCAGCGAAGACACGAAGACGTATCTCGCCACCCGATGGCGTGAACTTGATCGCGTTGTCGAGGAGAATCATCACCAGCTGGCGCACGAGGCTGCTGTCGCCGTACAGGGGGCATCCGTCGCAGTCCCCGACAATGATATTGATGCTCTTCGACTGGGCCATCGCAGCTGCGGCCGCGGCGGCGTCGAGCGCGACCTCGTCGAGGAAAAATCGCTCGTGACCGATCGGACGCTCGCCGGCATCCGCACGCGCGAGAGTCAGAAGATCATCAACGATCCGCCCGAGCCGGATCGATTCCGATTCCACTCCCTCGAGAGCTGCCACGTAAGACCCGGCGTCCCGCGGCTGTTGGAGAGCGATCTCGGCGCGTGAGCGCAGCACCGTGATCGGAGTCCTCAGTTCGTGCGCGGCGTCGGCCATGAAACGCCGCATCTGCTCCATCGTTCGTTCTACCGGCGCTGCAGATTTGCCAACGAGGACCGAGCCGCCCGCAGCAACGAGAAGAAGTGCGACGAGCGACGCCGCTCCGAAAACTCCGATCAGCGCCGCGTATCTATCCTCCAGCTCTATTTTGTCGGCAACCGCTGCGGCGGTCATCGGCATACCACTGGCAAGGGTGAAACGCTCGGCGTGAAGTCGAAGAGTCCTGTCCCCCGGCAGCTCGCGGTCTTCGTCAACCCGGCCGGTTTGCGCCGCGCGCGCGGCGGCGGCGCGAATCCAGTTGTCCGCAAGGAGTGGCTTTACAGGCTTCCCGTCGGCTGTGAGGAGAAAGAGTTGGCGATCGGGAATGTGCAGCTCATCCACCGCATCCACGACCTGGCCGTGCGCCGTCGCTGACTCCTTCTCACGTATGCGCGCCGCACGCGCGAGCTCGATCGTCGCACTGCGCAGCGAATCGTCGAGCTCCCTGGAGAGCTGGCCGCGAATGATGATGAACAGTCCGCCGCCAAGCAGCGCGAGGATGACGCAGAACGTGCCGACGTACCAGGCAGTGAGCTGGAGGCGAAGCCGTTCGGCGGTAGGTCGCCGGCCCACCGCGCCGGTTCCGCTAAAGGCCGAAGCGATAACCTGCTCCGCGAAGTGTGTGGATCAGCTTGGGCTCGAATTCATCGTCGATCTTCCGGCGCAGGCGGCGAACGAGAACTTCGAGGACATTAGTGAAGGGATCGTGGTTCTCGTCCCATACATGCGCAGTGATTGCAGCCCGATCGACGACGACATCCTTGTGCGTTACGAGAAACTCGAGAAGCGAGAATTCCTTTGCCGTCAGCTCGACTGGTTTGCCCGCCCGGGTAGCCCGCCGGGCGGAGAGATCCACCTCGAGATCGGCGACTGTAACCTTTTTTCGAGCGAGCGACGGGACCCGCCGGCCGAGCGCGCGAACGCGGGCGAGGAGCTCGCGGAAAGCGAACGGCTTCGTGAGGTAGTCGTCAGCGCCGACTTCGAGTCCCGTGACTCGATCGTCCACAGCGTCCTTTGCTGTAAGCATCAGAATCGGAGTCTCGACGCCGCGCTCGCGAACGATGCGGCAAAGGTCGAAGCCGGAGCCACCGGGAAGCATCACGTCGAGCACCATGACGTCGTAGCCGTTCTTCATTCCCAGCATCCGTCCGGACGCATAGGTCGACGCATGAACGACCTCGATACCATTCTCGCGGAAACCGCCGGTCAATATTGCCGCGAGCTCTGGATCATCCTCGACAAGGAGCAGCTGCATTGGGGAAATGTACAACACCATCGGGAGGCGGCCCGCCGCGCGAATGGGGGTCGTCGCCGCACGCAGGAGTACGCTCGCCGCGTAACGTCCATCTCCTCGGCCAGGGGCCGCTACCTTCGCCCGCTGTATCAGGGTGGCGCACATACAATTCGACCGCTACCCTAGCTGGTATCCAGTCCCGCTCAGCCTGAGCCGATGCTCCTTTCGCACGCCACATCCATAGCCCCGCTCGACAGCCTGCGGCTCCGTCGCGACCGCGCGGAGCGCATTCTGAATGGGCTGCGCGCGGGAGTGTTGTGCCTCCTCACCGCGGCTGCTCTGGCGTATTCGCCGAGCCTCTCAGCGGAGCTCAACCGGACCAACGCTCTCCTCCTCACCCCGACGCTCCTCTGGACCGTCGCGCAATACTTGCTGTGGTATCGCCGGCCAATACTTCCGGACTGGCTCTCGATCGCGAACGCAGTCATCGACGTGACGGCGGTGACCGGGATCATAGCGGCGTACGCCGTCACGGACTCGGGGGTTCTGGCGCTCCGTTCGCCCATCTTCCTGATGTATTTCGTCGTGCTTGCGGCGCGCCCGGTAGCGTCGTCAGTGCGACGCGCGGGCTTCGTCGCAATCCTGGCGGTGGCCGAGTACAGCGCCCTTGTCCTGTGGCTGTTCGCGACGCACCGCATCGCTCCCTTGATGAACCCGATGGTGGCGATCTTTACGTCGCGAGTGAGTCCGCTGGATGAAGCCGCAAAGGTGCTGCTTCTCGGAATCGGCGGCCTTCTGGCGACGTACGCAACCTCGTGGGTGGAGCACCTGGTCATGGAATCGACGAGGGAATCAACCGAGCGCCAGCGAGTCGCCACGCGGCTCGTGCAGGCGGAGCTCGACACGCTCAAGCTCCAACTCAGTCCGCACTTTCTTTTCAATGCGCTCAACAGCGCGGTCGCACTGATCGGCAGCGACCGAATGGCGGCTGAACGAATGGTCTCGGAGCTCAGCGAATTTCTAAGGCTCGTGCTATCGGGATCAATGGAGCACGAGGTGCCACTCGAGCGTGAGCTGGAGCTCCTCGAGCGATACCTTCAGATTCAGCGCGTGCGATTCCAGGACAAGCTCAACGTCCAGTTCGATGTCAGCGATGAAGCTCGCCGGGCGATGGTGCCGAGCCTGCTGCTCCAGCCTCTGGTGGAGAACGCGATCCGCCATGGAATCAGTCCGCGTGCGACGCCGGGTCATGTCTGGGTGTCCGCTCACAGGGTGGGCGAGACGCTCGGCGTCGAGGTTCTCGACGATGGCGTAGGTCCGTCGGCGCGGCGATCCCGTGAGCGGTCGCGTGGAACGGGGCTCGGACTCGCCAACACCGCGACGCGGCTCAACCATCTGTATGGAGAGAAGCACGAATTCGAGACCGGCCCGCGTGAGGGCGGCGGATTCGCTGTGAGGCTCGTTCTGCCATTCCGTCTTCGCGCAGGAGCAGCGACTGGTCCGGTGGTGGCCGCATGAACTCGAACGCCTCAGAGGCCAGCCCCACGCCGATGCGAGTGCTTGTCGTGGACGACGAGTCGCTCGCGCGACGGCGGATGCGCGCCCTCCTGAGTGGAGTGCCCGATATCGTCGTGCTCGGCGAATGTGAAACGGGAGCACAGGCGGTGTCGGCGATTCGCGAGCTGGAGCCCGATCTCGTTTTCCTCGACGTGCAGATGCCTGAGCTCGACGGCTTCGATGTAATCGCTGCAGTCGGCCCCGAGAGAATGCCGCTGGTGATTTTCGTCACCGCGTTCGACGACTACGCCGTCAACGCCTTCCAGGTGGGGGCGCTCGACTATCTGTTGAAGCCGGTGGACCAGCTCCGCTTCAGCCAGACGCTGGAGAGAGCGAAGAAGAGACTCGCCGACGACAACCAGCCGAGCGCCCTATCGGCGCAGCTGAGTGCACTGCTGGATTACGTTGCGCGCACTGACGCCGGGGGCAACGAGCGCATTGGCGTGAAGGTCCAGGGAAAGATCGTCTTTCTCGATGCCGACGAGATCTACTGGATCCAGGCTCGCGACGACATCGCGAGGATACACCTCGTCGATACGGCCTACGACGTGCGGGAACCGCTGACTCATCTCGAAGCGCGGTTGCCGCCGAGCACCTTTCTCCGCGTCCACCGCTCGGCGATTGTCAACATCTCGAAGGTCCGCGCTGCGGAGCCGTTCGATCAGGGTGACCAGCTGCTGATCCTTCGAAATGGCAAGCGCATCACGACCGGCAGGAGCTACCGCAAGGTGGTGAAGGATTTTCTCCGGCGAGCTACCTAACGGTTGGCTGAGCTCTTCGACGCCTTCGCCACCGCCCGAATCGCGTCGGTCCAGCCAGCGGCATCGGACGAAGGCTCAAAGGACCATATTTCACGCGAGCGGCCCGACCCCACGCCGACTCGGATATGCTCGTGGTCGCGCGCCACATCGATGTACCGTCGTGTCCGCGGATTGATCTCGAGTCCGACCTTTTCGTTCTTGTGAATGAGCAGGGACTTCGGTGTCACGATTATCGATGCGCGCCGATCCTCCCATCGGGCATCCCCCCTTTCCGTCTCGTGGGTGTAGCGAAAGCGAATGTCATCCGCCCTGCGAACGATTCCCTCGGCTGCGAAACGCTGCTCATCGGCGGCGGAGAGACGGCTGGTTGTCGAATTGCACGCAGCAGCGGCGACAATGATGGCGCCGATCGCTACGGTGATCCGTCGTCGCGGGGAAGCGACTCCACGGCGAGCGCTGGGGATGAGTCTTTTCATGTCCATTTTACCTCGGCCGCAGAAACTTGCCGTGTTTTGACAGTTGTAACAACCGGCGCAAAGCGCCACTTTCCCGCTGTGTCTGACGAGAATCAGGGCTCAGGCCTCCGCAACAAGCTGGAGGAGAAACTCGGCGACGTCTACGCCATCGAGCGGGAGCTTGGAGGCGGGGGAATGAGCCGGGTATTCCTCGCCGGAGATCGCGCGCTCCAGAGACGGGTCGTGATCAAGGTCCTCAAGCAGGACATGGTGGCGGGCGTGAGCTTCGACAGGTTCCGCCGCGAGATCCAGCTCGCCGCAAAGCTTCAGCACCCGCACATCGTGCCGCTGCTTTCCTCGGGCGAGATCGAGGGCACGCCGTACTTCACGATGCCGTACATCGAGGGCGAATCGCTCAGGGCTCGCCTGGCACGGGAAGGCGAGATGCCGGTTACCGAGGCAGTGCGAGTTCTGCGCCAGGTCGCGACTGCGCTTCTGTACGCGCACAAGAACGGCGTAGTGCACCGCGACATCAAGCCTGACAACGTGATGCTGGCCGAGGATTTTGCGCTCGTCACCGACTTCGGCGTGGCGAAGGCGCTCAGCGTGTCGGCGGCTCCCGGGACAAGCACCGGGATGACGAGTCTCGGCCTCGCGCTCGGCACGCCGGCCTACATGGCGCCCGAGCAGGCAGTTGGTGATCCAAGCGTGGATCACCGCGCGGACATCTATTCGTGGGGAGTGATGGCCTACGAGATGTTGACCGGCTGGCCGCCATTCACCGGAATGTCGGCACAGGCAACGCTCGCCGCACAGGCGGTACAAGCGCCGGAGCCGATTCACAAGAAACGCCCCGGATTGCCACCGGCACTGGCAAGTCTCGTTATGCGTGCTCTCGAAAAAAGGCCCGCCGATCGTCCGCAGAGCGCCGCCGAGCTGCTGCATGACCTCGATGCACTTCAGACGTCAACGGGCGGAACGCCGGTCATCCCGGCGGTGCCCGTGGCGGCGCGAGGCAAAGGAAGAGCCTTCTCGGTCGCGGCGGCGATCATAATCCTCGGCGTCGTCGGGTCCGTGCTCTACCAGAAAGGTGGCTTCACATCGTCGTCGAACGGCTCGGGCGAGCTGAATTCGGTCGCCGTTCTGCCGCTGGTGAACGTCGGCAGCGACAGCGCCGACGATTATTTCAGTGACGGAATGACCGACGAACTTGCGAATGCGCTCGGCAAGCTCCCTGGTCTCCGCGTGGCCTCCCGTACGTCGGCCTATGCGTTTAAGGGGCGAAAGGACATCGGTGCGGCGGATATCGGCAAAGCGCTCAAGGTGCAGGCCCTGGTCGAGGGATCGGTGAGGCGCGAAGGCGATCGGTTGAGAGTCAGCGCGCAGCTCACGAAGGTCTCCGACGGACTTACTCTCTGGACCGAGAACTACGAACGCCAGGCGAAGGACCTCTTTCAGGTTCAGGATGACATTGCCCATTCGATCGCCGAAGCGCTCAAGCTGAAGCTGGGCGCGGCGGCGGGTGCGACACTGGTGTCGTCCTCATCGGGCGGGACGAAGGACCTGAATGCCTATGACCTCTATCTGCGCGGGATGTATTTCTGGAATCGGCGTGGAGCAGACAACCTGAATCGCGCGATCTCGTACTTCGACCGGGCGGTGGCGAGCGATCCCAACTTCGGGCGTGCGCATGCCGCGCTGGCGAGCGCATACGCTCTGCTCCCGGAGTACACAGACTCTCCACCCCCAGATGCTCTGGATCGTACTCGGGCCGCGGCAAGTCGCGCGCTCGAGATCGACAGCGGACTCGCGGAGGCGCACACGGCCCTGGGACTCGCGTCCGTCCACGCGTTCGATTGGGAGTCAGCGGAGAAGCAATATCGAATGGCGATCGCCCTCGAACCGCGCTATGCAACCGCACATCAATGGTATGGAGAGCTTCTCTACCATACTGGGCGACTCGACTCAGCCATCGCGGAGCTTCGACAGGCGACGGCACTCGACCCGCTCGCACCGGTTCCTGCCGCGGCATTGGGATTCGCGCTGCACATCACGGGGAGGTACGACGAGGCGATCGCCGAAATTCAGAAAGGCCTGGAGCTCGCTCCTGGTCTCGGGCTGGCTCGCTCGCTGCTCGCCTACTGTTACCTCTACAAGGGCGATTCGCAGAGAGCCATCCGTGAGATGGAAGCTGCGGCGCGGCTCGACAAGGATTATTCGATGCGCCAGGCGCAGCTCGCATTCATCTATGGAGCAGGCGGGGACAAGGTGCGAGCGCAGGCTGTTCTGGAGAAACTCAGAGAGCGTGCGAAGTCGGAGCACCTGAAGTCCTTTCCGTTTGCCATGGCTCAGATGGGCACCGGCGACACCGATGGGGCGCTCACCTCCCTGGAGCAGGCCGTCGATGAGCACGACATCGGCCTCAGCCAATTCTCCCTTCTTAACGAGAAGACCTGGGATCCCCTGCGCGGTAATCCGCGCTTTCAGCGCATTCTCGAGCGGACGAACCTCGCGAGGTATGCCGCCAACGCAGGTCGGAAGTAGGGACGTTCGAGCTCTCCTCCGCGGAGTCCTGGTTACGGTCCGGTCGACTCCTCGCGGATCTCTGTCTCGACGGCATCCTTGTGGACTTCGATCCGGTCGAGCATGTCCTGCGGCTCTATTTCGCGGAGTAGCTCCTTGAGCTCCGGATTGTGGGCAGCGGTGAGTTCCAGCTTGTCGCTTATCGCGGCGACAATCCGAAGGATGTGGGTCGTCTCACGCTCGGTGAGTAGACTGACCTGAAGGTCGAGGTGGTTACGCAGATCGGCCTGGGCGGCCATGCGGTTCTGCCTGATCAGCACGAAGGTCGCGATGAAGATCGCCTCGACAGCCGCGACCGTACCGAGGATGGTGAACGTGGGGTCGAAGCTGCGGACATTGGGGAACCAGCCGAGGTCGAGTGCCCCCCACAATCCAAAGAACAGGACGTGGAAGTAGACGAAGTTCATCGTTCCTACGTTGCGCGAGATGGCCGCTGCGACGCGCTCGGCCGTCGTTCTCGCCTGCTCCTGCTCGGCGGCGTGCTCAACGAGAGCTCGAACGTTGCGCTCGAGAATCGGAGGCTGTCGGGAGTCGTGCGTCGAAGAATCGGCCATTGCACTTACGGTTGGGGAGTTAAGCCCTCGCAGCAAGATATTCCAATCTCGTCCTCACCGAGACGCTGGAAGTATCGAAGGCGCGCCAATACATTCGTCGGCCGACCACTGTGACAGCCGACGACCGCCCGTTTCCGACGACCGCACCCCGCCCCGCTCCGCGGTTTCGGACGAGCGTCGCCTGGTTCGCACTGGCACTGGTCGGCGCAGCGGCGGGACTGCAGTTGGTCGAGGCCGGCCCCGCCCTTCACTACCAGCACCTCGCGCCCTCGTGGGCGCTGTTCGATCGGGCCTGGCTGCCCTGGACATCCATTGTAATTCTGCAGGCGATTATCGTCGCGACCGGATGCATGAGGCGAAGGGCTGCATTGCGCGAATGGATCAGCGGGGTTCCGGGATGGCGCCTGTCCATCGCCGCGCTTTTATTCGCAGTGTCGAGCGCCACGGTTTCGGCTGATGTCTGGCGGTACATCGCCGAACTGCCAGTCGCGACGTTCATTCAGGCGGTGAACGTGCTGAACATCGTTCTCATCGCCGATGCGCTCCCCGATGACAGTCTCTCACGCGTCGCACTATTGGGCGACAAGTGGTTGGGCCGGTCATCGCCCGACCATGGTCCAGAGCCGGGTGGAGTTGATCGGTTCTCACTCGGCGCCGCGATCTTCACGTCGGTTGTCGCCGCGCTGTTGAGCATTCTTTCCTACGAGCGCCACCCGCACGTCCCTGACGAAGTGTCGTACATCTTCCAGGCTCGGTATTTCGCGAAGGGAATGCTCGACATGCCGCTCCCGCCGGTACCGGCGGCGTTCAACATCGATCTGATGAACTACGAGGCGACACGGTGGTTCTCGCCGGTGCCGCCAGGCTGGCCGGCCGCGCTGTCGCTCGGAGTGCGTCTCGGCGTGCCGTGGCTGGTAAATCCCGTTCTCGCCGGCGCAAATGTTCTGCTCACGTATCTATTGGTACGGGAGCTGTCTGACCGCCGCACATCGCGCCTGGTGGTGGCTCTCCTGGCGGCGTCGCCCTGGTACCTCTTCATGGCGATGAGCTTCATGCCGCACATCGTGATGCTGACGTTCGCGATCACCGCGGCGCTGGCGATCGCGAGGGCGCGCCGAACGATGAGTGCAATGTGGGCGCTGCTTGGCGGAGCCGCCGTCGGTGCGACCAGCATCGTGCGTCCGCTCGATGGTATGGTGCTCGGCTTCGTGCTAGGGTTGTGGCTTCTCGCCGCGCTGCTGGCCAGACGGCAGTGGCGACAGCGTCTCGCTTCGGTGGCAACGTACGGGATCGGTGCACTGATCGTCGGATCGATCGTGTTTCCGTACAACAGGGCGATGACTGGTAAGGCGGGGATTTTCCCGATCATGGCGTACACCGACAAGTATTACGGTCCGAACTCCAATGCAGTCGGCTTCGGACCGGACAGGGGACTGGGATGGGGATTGGATCCCCATTCCGGTCACAGCCCGGTCGATGCTCTGATCAACACGAACCTGAACGTGTTCACATTGAACACGGACCTCTTTGGATGGAGCACCGGCTCCCTCCTTCTCATCATCGTGTGCATCGCCGCAGGACGCTGGCGGAAGACTGATCGGCTGATGCTTGCGGTCATCCTTGCGACCGTCGGTCTGCACGCGTTCTACTGGTACAGCGGCGGCCCTGATTTCGGCCCTCGCTACTGGTCTCTGATCCTCATCCCGTGCCTGATGCTGACTGTCAGCGGATTCGATGTAGCGCAACGCCGCCTCGACGGAAATGGCGCGCGGGCGCTTGTCGCCCTCGCCTCACTCTGCGTGATTGCCCTTAGCGTGCACGTACCTTGGAGGGCAATCGACAAATACCATCGGTTCCGCGGAATGCGACCCGACATCCGGCAGCTCGCTTCCTCGGTGCCGTTCGGACAGAGTCTCGTGCTCGTTCGCGGCTGCCGACATCCCGATTACGCGTCTGCCGCGACGTACAACCCTCTCGATCTCGAGGCCGATGTGCCGGTGTACGCGTGGGACGTGGACGCAGCGACGCAGGCCCAAGTAATCCGGGCGTACCAGGATCGCCCGGTGTGGATTGTGGACGGCCCGACAGTGACACATCGCGGATTCGAAGTGCGCGCAGGGCCGCTGACCAGCCGCGAGATTTCAGCTCGAAGCGATCTGCAGAATCCGCCGGCGTGCAGGACGTCTGCGCGCTGACACTCCGTTTACGCACTGCAAACTGGCTCACCTCGCCGGCCCTTCATTATCTTGCGCTGGATGGACAGCCCCGCACAAACGAAAGAAATGGACTCGACCCTGTCGGGCTACTCTGGCGTTCGGGTCGCGCTGCTCGGCGCATCCGGGTTTATCGGCCGCTGGGTGGCGCGGGCGTTGAGCGGACAGGGCGCAGACCTGGTTCTCATCGTACGCGATCGTCATTCGACCGAACTGCTCGCCGACAGTTGCGGCTTTCATGGCGAGATAGTGGAGATGGACATGTCGAACGCCACCGCGATATCGCGTTTGTTCGAGCGCATTCGGCCGGCCATCACATTCAATCTCGCCGGCTATGGAGTTGATCCCAGCGAGCGCGACGAGCGGACGATGCAGGCGATCAACGTCGAGCTCGTCGAGACTGTGGCAGACGCGGTGGCATTCACACGCAATGCGGCGTGGCATAGCCAGACGTTGGTGCAAGCGGGCTCGGCCCTCGAATACGGGTCCACGCGCGGCGAGCTGTCCGAGGATTCTCCAGCAAATCCGGTCAATGAGTACGGGAGGTCGAAGCTTGCAGCAACTCACGCGCTCTCGCGGCGCGGCGCGGAAACCGGGCTTCGCGCCGTCACAGCGCGGTTGTTCACTGTCTACGGTCCCGGTGAACATCGCGGCCGGTTGCTCCCTTCACTTATCGAAGCTGCGCGGAACGGCACCTCGCTCCCTCTCACGGCGGGTGACCAGCAGCGGGACTTCTGCTACGTCGACGATGTCGCCGAGGGACTGCTTCGCCTCGGGTTGGGCGACGCCGCTCCCGGTGAGACTGTCAATCTTGCGACAGGTCGCCTCACGTCGGTGCGCAGCTTTGCCCTCCTCGCTGCGCGGACACTTTCGATTCCGGCAGAGCGCCTCGAGTTTGGAGCGATGCCCACCCGCGACGATGAAATGTGGCACGGTCGCGTGAACGTAGATCGCTTCGAGCGAATAACGGGCTGGCTGCCACCAATCGGCATCGAGGAAGGAATCCGTCGAACGTGGGAGCTCGAATCTCTGGCGAGCGACGCGTCCGGGCCCCTGGAGATCGACAAACTGACCAGCGGACTTCGCAACTGACGCCGTTATCGAC
>JAHFCS010000149.1 GCA_023249395.1 Gemmatimonadota bacterium | reverse complement strand
ATAGCACTCGTCGGAGCGGGTGCGATCGCGCAGCTCGCCCACCTGCCGGTGCTGGCGAAGATCAAGGGAGCGACGCTCGTCGCCATCTGCGACAACGACGGAGTGAAAGCCGGCGCTCTCGCTCAGCGACTTGGCGTTCGGGATGTCTTCACCGACATCGATGAGCTTCTCGAGCACGACGGGCTGGACGCAGTCGTGATCGCGACGCCAAACCACCTTCACGAGCCGCACGTTCTTCGCGCGCTGCAATCGAAGGTTCACATACTGTGCGAACGGCCGTTGTCGCTCACCTCCGCCGGCGTCAAACGCATCCTTGCGTCAGCTGATGCCACGAGAAGGATGGTGGTAGTCGGGAACAACCATCGTTTTCGAAGCGACGTCCAGCAGCTTAATCGCTTTCTACAGGGCGGAGAGCTCGGCAGACTCGTCGGAATGCGCGCTGGACAATATCAATTCCGGTCGGGGCAGCAAGGGTGGAGGTTCCGCAAGGCAGAGGCGGGAGGCGGAGCGTTTCTCGAGCATGGATATCAGCTGCTCGATCTCGCTCTCTGGCTTTCTGACTTTCCGGAACCGACTCGGGTCTCGGCGCACATGGAGGTGCCTCGGCCGGGGAGCGTCGAAGACTCCATGCTGGTGCATCTCGAATGTGCCGGGGGAATCAACTACAGCTTCGATATCTCGTGGGCTTACGTCGGGCAGGAGGAGCGATGGTGGTTCGAGGTTCTGTCCACACGGGGCAGTGCCCGGCTCGCTCCGCTGCGAGTGGTGAAGGAGCTTAACGGCAGACCGACGAACGTATCGCCCACAGGTGCCTCGGCGCGCGAGAGCGTTTTTCTCCAGTCGTATCGAGCGGAGCTCGCGCACTTTGTGGCGATGTTGCGCGAAGAAGCACCGTATGAGCCACCGGACGACCAGCTCAAGGTGATGCGGGTGGTGGAGGCGATATACCGCTCCGCCGAAGAGGGCCGCGAGATCGCACCTTGAGGTGCGCGGTTGGGCGCGGATTGCCCAGCCTCGTGATTGCCAGTCGTTACCGCCTTCTGGTTTGTTCGGCGGCTTTCGCCTTGCTCGCCCGGGCGCTCCCTGCGCAGCCGGAACCCGGATCCGAGCTCACCGTCTATCTGATGACAATGGGCCCGGGCGACGAGGTGTGGGAGAAGTTCGGCCACAACGCGATCTGGATTCACGATAGCGTCCGGAACACCGACGTCGCCTATAACTGGGGACTGTTCGACTTCGACGCCGCCGATTTCTTTCCGCGCTTCCTCAAGGGTGACATGCGCTACTGGATGGGCGGATTCGACAAGGAAGGAACGCTGGACTTCTACCGGCGCGCCAACCGCTCGGTGTGGGTGCAGGAGCTCAATCTCACACCCGCTCAGAGGCTTTCGCTGGATCGATCCGTCGAATGGAACGCGCTGCCCGAGAATCGCTACTACGACTATGATTACTTCCGCGACAACTGCTCGACTCGCGTTCGCGACGCACTCGACAGTGCGCTCGGAGGTGTGATCCAGCGCGCGACCGCGGACGTGCAAAGCGGAACGACTTATCGCTCCCACACGCGCCGGCTTACTCAGGACGTACCGTGGATATACCTCGGCACGCTGCTCGGACTTGGTCAGCCCGTGGACAGGCAGATCTCACGATGGGAAGAGATGTTTCTGCCCGTGCGCCTGCACGACGACATCCTGGGGATCCGCGTGGCTGACGCATCGGGCCGGTCGGTTCCTCTCGTGAAAAGCGATGCGGTACTTTTCGTGTCGAGCAGAGAGCCGGAACGTCTCGAGCCGGCAAATCACATCGGCGTTTATCTCGTCGCGGGCATGCTCGTGCTCTTCGTCTCGCTGTTGCTCCGATACCTCGCCGGCGGAGGCAGCAATGGAGCGCGAATCTCACTGCTTGTCGTGACGGGCCTGTGGAGCCTCATGGTCGGCGTGCTCGGCACTGCTCTAGCGGCGCTGTGGGCATTCACGAATCACGTCTACAGCTACCAGAACGAGAATCTGCTTCAGGCAAATCCATTATCTCTCGTTCTCACTATGATGATCCTCGCGTCGATCGGGAGGCGCGGGCCCGCCGGCGGCGGTGAGGGAATGGTAGGAAGCAGGACGTCGAAGCTGGCGTGGATGGTCGCCGGGCTGGCAACCGCCGGAATCGCGCTCAAGATTCTGCCTGCATTCCATCAGGTGAACGGAGAGATCATCGCGTTGATGCTTCCCGCACATCTTGGCATTGCCCTGGCTCTGTCGCGAACGCTTCCGTGGAATAAGGGCAAGAGAGTCATCGAAATGCCTGCGGCTACGAGTTGAAGATTTTTCGTGGAGTCGCGCACTGGACTGCGGTCGTGTCCCTCATCGGCTGCGCACACAATTACCGTATGACACCGCCCAGTCAGATCACGATGGCGATTGTAAACGCTCGCATCTGGACCGGTAACCCCGCGCAGCCATGGGCGACCGGCATTGCCGTCACGGGCGAGAAAATCGCAGTAGTCGGCTCGAGCGCCGAGGTCGCGAAGCTCATGCGTGGCGCGCCCGACGCGCGCCTGATCGATGCCAGGGGCGGAATGGTGGTGCCAGGCTTCATCGATTCCCACGTCCACTTCGTCACCGGAGGGTTCCGGCTCTCTTCAGTTCAGCTTCGCGATGCGCGAACCCCGGCGGAGTTCATCGCCCGGATCAAAGCCTATGCGGCGACCATCCCGGCGGGGGCCTGGATCACCGGCGGCGACTGGGATCATCAGAACTGGGGCGGTGAGCTGCCACGCCGTGACTGGATCGATTCCGTCACGCAGAAAAATCCGGTGTGGGTGTCGCGCCTCGACGGGCATATGGCGCTGGCAAATGGAGCTGCGCTCGCGGCGGCCGGTGTCACCGCGTCCACCGCCGATGTCGAAGGTGGAACGATCGTCCGCGATTCGTCCGGCAGTCCGACTGGCATCATGAAGGACAATGCAGAGGGCATTGTGGACAGGGTCGAGCCGCCGCCGGCGCACGAGCTCAGCGACGGCGCGCTCGACGCCGCGATGCATTACGTCGCCGAGCGTGGCGTGACGTCGGTGCACAACATGGGAACGTTCGCGGACCTCGCGACGTTCGAGCGCGCGCATCGCGCGGGCCGGCTGATCACGCGGATCTATGCCGTGACTCCGATCGCTCATTGGGAGCGACTGCGTGACACGGTCGCTGCGCGCGGCCGCGGTGACGCGTGGCTGAGAATCGGCGGCCTCAAGGGATTCGTGGACGGCTCGCTCGGATCGCATACGGCAGCGATGTTCGCCCCATTCGTGGATTCTCCAGCCGATTCGGGCCTCCTCGTCGAAGATCCAGAGGATCTTCATCGCTGGACCCGCGACGCCGATCGAGCGGGACTTCAGGTCATTGTCCACGCGATCGGCGACAGGGCGATTCACCTCCAGCTCGACATCTTCGGTCAGGTGGAGAAGGAGAACGGAGCTCGCGATCGTCGCTTTCGCATCGAGCACGCTCAGCATCTGCTGCCGGCGGACATTCCGCGCTTTGCTCAGCTCGGCGTCATTCCCAGCATGCAGCCGTACCATGCAATCGACGACGGCCGGTGGGCCGAGCGCGTCATCGGACTGGAGCGCGTCAAGACTACCTACGCTTTCCGATCTCTGCTCGACGCCGGAGCGCGGCTGGCGTTCGGGAGCGACTGGTTCGTCGCGCCGCCGACGCCGCTGGAGGGGATCTATGCCGCGGTCACAAGGCGGACGCTGGACGACAGGAATCCCAGCGGTTGGGTGCCGGAGCAGAAGGTAGGGGTCGAAGATGCCCTGCGTGCGTACACCGTGAATGCAGCATTTGCGTCATTCGATGACGAGATCAAGGGCTCGCTCGAGCGCGGAAAGCTTGCCGATCTGGTCCTTGTTGACCGCGACATCACGCGGATCCCGCCGGAGACGATCCGCGATGCACGCGTCCTGATGACGGTTGTCGGCGGCCGCGTGGTATTCGAAGCAAAGCAATAGCCAGCGGCAGTTAGTCCGCAGTCCGCACTGCCTGTTAAGCTCTGTGCACCGCTCGCATGTCTTGTAAAAGGCGTGAATTTTCGCGATATTAGTAAGCTGTACAAAAAATCCACTTAGAGACTCCCATGAAAGCCGAAATCCATCCGGTGTACGCAACCGCGACAGTCAAATGCGCTTGCGGCAACACCTTTCTGACCCGTTCGACACAAGCCGAGATTCACACCGACATCTGCGCGCAATGCCACCCATTCTTCACCGGCAAGCAGAAGCTGGTCGACACCGCCGGCCGAGTCGAGCGCTTCCGTCAGAAGTACGCCGCCAAGGGCCCGGCCGCGAGCGCCGCTCCGGCGACGCCCGAGACCTGAGCCTGCGCGATCGACTCGCCGAAGCCCTTCAGCGGGCCGGCGAAGTCGAGCAGCAGCTTTCCGACCCGGGCACCGTGCGGGACGCCCAGCGCATGTCCGCGCTCGGCCGCGAGCTACGCCATCTCACTCCACTCGTCGAGATGGGCAACACGCTGAAGAAATACGACAACGAGCTCGCGGAGGTCCGCGAACTCGTCCGGCACGATGATCCGGAAATGTCGGCGGTCGCGCGCGAGGAGCAATCGCGTCTCGAAGCCGTAATCGATGCACTCGAGAAACGGATCAAGCCGGCCCTCATCCCTCACGATCCGCTGGACGATCGTCCTGCGATCGTCGAGATCAGGGGCGGCACCGGAGGCGACGAAGCGGCGATCTTTGCGTCCGATCTCTTCCGACTCTATACCCGCTTTGCCGAGCGGCGCGGCTGGAAGGTGGAGATCATGTCGCTGTCGGAAGGCGCGCTCGACGGAATCAAGGAAGTAATCTTCAAGGTCAAGGGTGACGGTGTCTTTGGGACGATGCGCTGGGAATCCGGGGTGCATCGCGTCCAGCGAGTGCCGATCACCGAGAGCCAGGGGCGGATCCACACGTCGGCGGCGACGGTCGCCGTACTCCCGGAAGCGGAAGAGATAGATCTCAAGATCGACGACAAGGACCTTCGCATCGATGTCTTCAGGTCTTCCGGTCCCGGCGGGCAAAGCGTCAACACGACCGATTCCGCCGTCCGGATAACCCACATTCCGAGTGGCATCGTCGTCAGCCAGCAGGACCAGAAATCACAGCTCCAGAACAAGCTCAAGGGAATGGAAGTCCTGCGCGCGCGGCTTCTCGATGCAACCATCGCAAAGCAGGAAGCCGAACGATCGCGTATGCGCAAGACACAGGTTGGTACGGGCGACCGCTCGGCCAAGATCCGCACCTACAACTTTCCGCAGAACAGGGTCACCGACCACCGGATTGGATTCACGATGCACGAGCTGTCGAAGGTCATGGAAGGCGAGATCGATCCGCTGATAAACGCGCTCAAGAGCGCCGACGCGGAAGACAGGCTCGGTGACTGATATCGCAAGCGGAGAGGTCACTGGGCCGGACGCGGAAACGCAGGTCAGCGGTCTCGTTGCCGAAATCGTGGCCGTGCTGGAATCGGGCCGAATCCCGGAGCCGAGGAGGGTATCGGCGGACATCGTCGCAGCGCTGCTCGAGGTCCCGCGGTTGTGGCCCACGATGAACCGCGATGCAGGTGTCGATGCCGCCATTGCGGTTGCGGCGCGGTCCGCTGCCCGGCGGGTCTCTGCCGGCGCGCCATTCGCCTACGCCGTCGGCCGTGCCCAGTTCAGGCATCTGACTCTCATGGTGAATGAGCGAGTTCTCATTCCACGGCCGGAGACCGAAGTTCTGGTCGACGAGATCCTGTCGCGGTTCCGCTCGATCGGGACGGACAGCAGCGACTGGGGCGTCGCGGTGGACATCGGGACGGGCTCGGGCGCGATAGCGCTCTCGCTCGCAGCAGAGGGAAGATTCTCGCGGGTCGTCGCCACCGACAACTCGCTGGACGCGCTCGACGTCGCGAAGCGGAACGCGTCGTTGGTGGGCACGGCACTCGGA
>JAHFCS010000148.1 GCA_023249395.1 Gemmatimonadota bacterium | reverse complement strand
CGCCGCGCCGATCACGGCAATGATCTCCAGACGGCCGGTCGCGGCGAAGGCGGACGCGGTAATGAGGGCCGTTTCTCCGGGAAGCGGGATGCCGAAGCTCTCGATTCCCACGAGCAGGAAGACAATGAGGTAGCCGTATGATGCTATCAGGCCGTAAAGAGTTTCGTGCATCGGTGAGTCGGCCGGAAAGCGCGCTAGCTCAGCTCACCACGCCGGATCAGCGGTAAGGACTTCGTCGACCGCGTCGTGAGGAATGGCCGCTGAGAATAGAAAGCCCTGGCCGTGCTCGCACTTCAACGACCGCAGCTCGCGAAGCTGCTCGGCGCTGCTGATGCCTTCGGCTTCCGCACGCACACCGATGATCTGCGCGAACGTCAGGATCGTCCGCACGAGGCGAAGGTTTTTTTCGTCGGTGTCCATCGTGCTCACGAGCTCACGGTCGATCTTGATCGCGTCGATCGGAAGCCGGTGCAGGTAGATGAGCGATGAGTAGCCAGTGCCGAAGTCGTCGAGATATATCTGTGCGCCCAGCTGCTTGATCTGGACGAGAAGCGCCATCGCTGCGCCTCCCTTATCGATGAGGGCCGCTTCAGTGATCTCGAGACGCAGACAGCTCGGCGCAATTCCGCTCGTTCGTATCGCGCTCGCAAGCTGGTCGATCAGATCGGGCTGACTGAACTGCTTGACCGATAGATTGACACTGATGCTGAGCGGCTCGTCGCGCGGATGGGCCTGCTGCCATTCGTGGAGCTGGCGGCACGACTCGTTAAGCGCCCACCGGCCGATTCTGATGATGAGCCCCGTCTCCTCCGCGATCGGTATGAACTCGCTCGGCTGCACGAGTCCCCGCTGCGGGTGTTCCCATCTGAGCAAAGCTTCGAGACCGGTGATGTGGCCAGTGCGGAGTGAGACGAGCGGCTGATAGTGGAGCCTGAACTCGCCCTGCTCGACTGCGCGGCGCAGGTCAGTCTCGAGCTGCAGCCTGGCGAGCGCGTCGGTATGCATCGCGCGATCGAACATCTCGTATCGCGCGCGGCCGGCGGCTTTTGCGCGGTACATAGCCATGTCGGCGCTGCGAAGCAGCTGCTCAGGCTGTTCCTGCGACATCGAGCTGGTGACGATCCCCATGCTCGCGGACGTGGTGATCTCCGCACCGCCAAGGTTTATCGGGAACGAGAGCGCCTCCTCGATTCGCTCCGCGACACGTCCGGCGTCGCTCGTTTCGCTGATGCTCTCGAGCAGAATGGCGAATTCGTCACCCGAAAGACGCGCGACAGTGTCCTCCGGACGAAGGCACGCCTCGAGGCGCCGGGCGACAGCGCGCAGCAGCTCGTCCCCGGCAAAGTGACCGAGATTGTCGTTGACGTCCTTGAATCGGTCGAGGTCGAGGAACAGCACCGCAAACATGTCGTCCGGATGCCGAGCGGTGCGGCGCATGGCGTGCCTCAGCCGCTCGGTGAAAAGCGAGCGATTGGGAAGTCCCGTCAATGCGTCGTGCAGAGTGCTGTAGAGGAGATGCTCCTGCGTCTCGCGCTTTACGGTGAGATCGCTGCGAAGGTCCATCTCGGTGACGAGCGACTCGGCCAGGTCCCTTAGGCATCCGATCTCGCTGTGCGTCCACGCGTGCGGAGTGGGGTCGACCGCACAGATCGTCCCGATGACCATGCCGTCGGGGGTGACGAGTGGGGCAACGGCATAGGCAACGCCGTCGGGAGACTTCGCCGACGCGCCGGCAGCGTCGCCGCCCGAAGACGCGACGTCGTCGCTGACATCGCTGACAACCACCACTTTGCCCGAAGTCACTGCCTGGCGCGCGAAGCGCAGAGCGAGAGGAACTTTGCGCCACACCCGCGACCTGCCGGTGAGTCCGACGCTGCTCTTCACGACATGACGATCCTCGTCGAGCAGCGAGACAATTGCGATGGGCGCGCGGAGCGACCCCGCGACGAGGCGCGCGACGCGGTCGAACGATTCCTCGGGGAGGTTGTCGTACGGCGTTTCCGGCCGCATCGGCGGAGTTGCCGGGGTTCCTCGCTCGCCCTTGGATGAAACCATTTTGCGCGGTCCGGCCGGGGGAGATCGCGGGTCAGCCATGGAAGGCGACCTCGAGCTTCGTCAGACGGATAGACCTCGTTGGTCTCGAGGGGAAACAGCGGGAGATCCGCATTCGATCGCCGGGAGCAGAATCGGCGCCAAATGTAGTCGTCAGGATGGTATTCTCAAAGGAAAACCGCTTTTCGTCAGAACAAGCTTCTGATCCAGCCTCCGTCCACCTGGATAGAAGTGCCGGTGATGTAGCTCGCGCGCTCCGACGCAAGAAAGGCGGCGACTGCCGCAAACTCGCGCGGCTCGCCCAGACGCCGCATGGGAATCTCCGCCTCCCATTTCTTCATCGCCAAGGCAATCGAGATTCCTTCTCGCTCAGACACTGCCTTGGCGAGATCCTCCACGCGCTGCGTGCGGGTATACCCCGGGATAATGTTGTTGACCGTAATCCCCGCGGTCGCAACTTCATTGGCCAGGGTGCGCGCGAAGCCGGTCACGCCAGCACGAAGGCTATTGGAGAGCATGAGGCCATCAACCGGCTGCTTGACCGTAATCGACGTGATGTTGATGATCCTGCCCCAGCGGCGTTGCTTCATTCCCGGAAGGACGGCGCGACAGAGATTGACAGTGCTGAGAAGAGTGACCCGGATGGCCTCATCCCACTTCTCCGGCCCCAGCGACTCGAAGAGGCCCGACGGCGGGCCGCCGGCGTTGGTGACGAGAATGTCGATGCGCGAGAACCGGTCGATGGCCTCGCGGACGAGGCGCGTTACATCTTCCGGTCGTGACACATCGGCGGGAACGCCGACGACATCGACTCCGCTTTCGTTGCGCACGGCCTCGCACGCCTCGTCGAGCGCTTCCTTCCCCCGCGCGCACATCACGAGCGACGCACCCTCGGCGGCCAGCTCCTCGGCAACCGCCCGGCCAAGTCCCCGGCTCGCCGCCGCCACGAGCGCCACCTTCCCGCGAAGACCAAGGTCCATTCGCTATTTCCGCAGATAGCTGTCGGTCTTGTTCAGCCAATCCGCGCGCGGTGGACTGAACACGTCGATGTCGAGGGTGTCCTCCAGCGCCGTCGCTTCGTGAGGAAGATTCGACGGAATGTGGAGGACCTCGCCGGCGCTGAGGACAAATTCTTCCTTTTGATCTTCGCCAAGGCGGAAATGAAGCGCTCCCTCCAGAATGTAGGTGAGCTGCTCGTTCTCATGAGAGTGCTTCGGCACGACGCACCCCTTCTTGAGATAGACGTGGGCGAGCATCATCCGGTCGCCGGTGATCAGCCGGCGATCGAGCATGTCATTGACACGTTCCCTCGGCATGTCCTCCCACCGGTGGAGAGTTGCGCCGCCCTTGAGTGATCGTATCGCCACGAGCCGCCTTCCGGAAAAAGGTTATCGTCGAATGTACGGTGGTCAGTGTTGTCTAACGAGCACCAAAGGGCAGCCGCCGCGATCGACGCTCATGAAATGACCGATCAGCGAGTCCGCGCGACTCCGCGTCGCTAGGAAGGGGGGCGTCCAGGTGTCGGCGAAGGTCATTCGCCCCTGGAACTCATTCGCCTGGAGCTTGCCGCTCAGCTTCACTGTCCCCTTGGACGGCAGTGTCTCTCCGCCGCACCCGACGGAGGCGTTCTGTGCCAACTCGAAGGTCCCCGAACCGGTCACTGCATCACCAACCTGCTGAAGCGTCAGCGATACGCTCAGTCCGCCGTTCGATCCATGCCACGCCCCCGCGAGCGACTGGGTGCTCACGTCATGGTCGCTCGTGGTAGTGGAGGCCGACGGGCAGCCGGCGACGATCAACAAGACCGAAATCCCCATAAGTATTCGCATCCTCCCTCCCTGGAAACACTCTGCATTAGCGCTGGACAATTCGAGCTCCGGCTCCTACTATGATACGTTCGTTTACCCAGCCGGCTACAGATGAGACCGGCTGTTGTCGTGTGTCTGGTGGCGTGGCAGCGAACGATCGAGTCCCGTTAGCCGGAGCGTCAGCAGCTCCCCCCAAAACCCTCGCGGAGAGGATCGTCCATGAACCGTGTATTCGCTTCGATCGTTGCTTCTGCTGCACTTCTTGGACTCGCTGCGTGCGCGGACTCGGTCACGGAGGTCGCGGCACCGGTGGATCTGCAGCCGTCATTCAGTCAGTACCCCGAGCTGAACGATTCGCACGGCCACATCATGAAGGTCAAGTCCGAAGGCAAGAAGGACGTCGAGCAGTCGGAAAAAGACCTAGCCTTCGCGAAGAGCAATTCAAAACCGGGCGCAGGCACAGGAATTTATTATCACGGTGGCCCGGTGCTGCAGAGCGCGACGAAGGTCGTCGCCATCTACTGGGCTCCTAGTCAGCCGATTTATAACGGCGGTCCATCTGCCGCTGGGAGCGGGGCCGGCACTAGCGATGGCTCGCTTGTCGGCTACTTCCTTCGCAACCTTGGCGGCTCGTCGTACTACGCGATCAACGCGACCTACACCGACGGATCGGGAACCGCGATCAGGAACGTAGTGAACTACACCGGCTATTGGGCGAACACCACAAACGGACCGGTTGATGGGCAAAATGTGAGCGATGCTGCAATGGTCGCGATGCTGCAGTCAGGTTTCAATAGCGGCGCGATCACATATGACCCGAGTACGCTGTACTCGATCTTTACCGCGGGCAAGGCGAATCTGGGTGGCGGCTTCGGCACGCAATACTGCGCGTATCACACTCACGGCACCGTCACGATTGGCGGCGTATCGAGGACCGTTCTATACGCCGCAATGCCTTACGATCAGGCATATCCCGGAGTTTGCACGGAGGGAACTGCTTCTCCGAACAACGACGCCGGAGCAGACTCGGAGGTCAACACCCTGGCGCACGAGATCGAGGAGACCACCACCGACATGATGGGCAACGCGTGGTTCGATCGACGAGGCTATGAAAACGCCGACAAGTGCGCCTGGACGTGGGGCACCACCTACACGGCGTCGAATGGTGGGGTTTGGAATATCACGATCGGCAGCAAGAACTTCCTCGTACAACGGAACTGGGTCAACGCGGGCAGCGGCGGGTGCTACAAGAGCTGGCCCTGATTCAATTCAATTGAGAATCACCTTCGGCAAAGCCCCGGAAACCCTCCGGGGCTTTGTTGTTTTGTTTGTGTCTGTGCTAGCGGGTTTCCGGCGCCTGGCGGATCCGGGCCTCGAGCCGTGCTCGTATTGCCGGCCACTCGTGGTCGAGAACGCTGTAATAGATCGTGTCGCGGAAACGACCGTCATGAGTCAGCATGTGCCGCCTCAGCACACCTTCCTCGGTTGCTCCCAGTCGGATCATCGCGGCGCGCGACTTTTCATTCAGGACATCGGTCTTGAGCTCGACGCGCACGCAGTCCCAAATGTCGAAGGCGTGGCGCAGCATCAGGTACTTCGCCTCCGAGTTGACATAGGTGCGCTGAAAGGGAGGAGTGATCCACGTCCAGCCGATCTCAGCATGCCTGTTCACCGGATCGATATTTCCGAAACGCGTGCTTCCGACAACCAGTCCCGACGGCTTGTCGATCGTCACGAATGGAAGCGAGAGTCCGCCCTTTGCTTCTGCGAGTGCCGACTCGATGTACTCCAGCATCGTCTCGATCGTCGTCGCTTTCGCGCGCGTCCATCGCCAGAGCTCGTCATAACGCCCGGCTACGGTGAGAGCGTCAAGATGTTGCCGTCCCATCGGCTCGAGACGCACCCTTTCACCTTCCAGTACCATCGGCTCGATGCGGATCATCGCGGCTCAGATTACTCGCGCAGGCATCTGCGCCATCGCTAACTCTTCGCGGGCGGCGGCGGTGGCGGCGGTGGCGGCGGTGGCGGCGGTGGCGGCAGGGTCGGCGGTGGCGGCAGGGTCGGCGGGATCGCGGGGTGCACAAGGTGGAATCACGTAGCCTGCTGGTAGGCGTTTGCGACAGCCA
>JAHFCS010000147.1 GCA_023249395.1 Gemmatimonadota bacterium | reverse complement strand
CAGCCAGAGCCCCGACGAAGGCGGCGACGCTGCCACCTCCCGGCACCGGATCCGATGAGGCGACGGCCGCAAGGAATGCATCGCTCTTTGGCGGAGTTGCTGAACCGCCCGCCTTGTCCTTCGCATCGCCGCGCATTGCCCGCGCAACCTGGCGCTCGAGCACTTGCTCGCTGGTGAATCGGTCGAGCTTGAGGTAGTGCTTCGCCGACTCGAACAGCACCCTTTCTGGGATGAGTCCGATGATTTCGCTCCACGTCACCTCGACACCCGCCGCCTTTGCCTGCGCGGCTATGAAGTCGAAGGGAACGTGAAGCGGAGTGGCCTCGGTGTCGACGAGATTCATCGAGACCTGTGCCTGTCCGTCCACCTCGAGTCCAAGTCCTTTCACGTGCCGGAAGCCGCCTGACGATTCGCGCACGCCCTTGGCGATGCTCTTGGCGAGCGGAAGATGGGCAGCGTCGCCGAGATAGACGTTGTACGCTACGAGAAACGGGCGAGCGCCGATCGCCACCGCGCCCGCCGATGGATGTATAGCCTTCGGACCGAAATCGGGATCGCGCTCGGAGTTGGAGCCCAGCTCGGCGGAAAGTCCCTCGAATTGACCGCGACGCACGTCGGCCAGATTGACTCGCGTCGGTCGCGTTGCCGCACGCTCGTATAGATAGACCGGAATGCTCAGCTCACTTCCGACACGGTCGCCCAACTGCCGCGCGAGCGCTACGCAGTCGTCCATCGTCGAGTCCTCGAGAGGGACGAAGGGAACGACGTCGGTTGCCCCGATCCGCGGATGCTCGCCGGTGTGCTGACGCAGATCGATGCGAGCGGCGGCTTCCCTGATGCCGGCAAAGGCGGCTTCGACGGCACGCTCGATGGGCGCGACGAAAGTGATCACAGACCGGTTGTGCGACTCGTCGGATGACGAGTCGAGGATGGAGACTCCGTCAATTGCGGCGATCGCTTCGCGTATCGCGCTGACGACCTCCGGTCTTCGCCCTTCGGAGAAGTTCGGAACGCACTCTATGAGTTTCATTGCGGTGTGTCGATGTCGTGCGCGCCGGCATCATGGATGGTGCGCAGCAGCCAGGAGTGAATGTCACGGTTGCCTGCAACGACTGCACCGTGTGCGATCTGCTTGTCTCGGCCGGCGATGTCGGTGACGATTCCGCCGGCCTCGCGGACGATCAGGACACCAGCGGCGATGTCCCATGGAGCCAGAACAAGCTCCCAGAATCCGTCGAAGCGCCCACATGCGGTATTGGCAAGGTCGAGCGCCGCCGAGCCCGCCCGCCTCACGCCGGCGGTATGCCTGCTCACTTCCACGAACTGGCGGGCGTATCGTTCGAGCAGATCGTGTCTCTTGA
This sequence comes from Gemmatimonadota bacterium, assembly GCA_023249395.1. Classification (GTDB taxonomy): domain Bacteria; phylum Gemmatimonadota; class Gemmatimonadetes; order Gemmatimonadales; family Gemmatimonadaceae; genus UBA4720. The sequence goes on along the minus strand of JAHFCS010000147.1, from coordinate 4,630 downwards.
AGGGAAACCCGGTCCCAATCAGCGCACGCGATGGTTCTGTCTGTCGCGACACCGAAATCGGCTCTCCGTTCAGGAATGCGCCGCCGTTCCGCAACGCCGTAAAGGTCTCGGCCTTCGTGACGTTTTCGACGACCCCGGCGACGAGATCCGGTCCGATCGTTACGCCGATAGAGACAGCAAACTCCGGATATCCGTGAAGGAAGTTGGTCGTTCCGTCGAGGGGATCGACGATGAAGCTGATGCCGGATCCACCGATCGAAGCCTCCGGCGACAGCTCTTCACCGATGATGCTCGCTTCCGGGCAGCGCGACCGGATGAGCCGAACAATCGCCGATTCCGCGCCCCGGTCGACGTCGGTAACGAAATCGGCTGAGCCCTTTTCTTCCCATACGAGAGAGCCGCGGCTCCCGGTCGCAGTCCTTATGAGGCGTGCGGCTTCGGCCGCGGCGTCAGCGGCAATCTGAAGCAGCCCGTCCGCATGGTACGTCGGTTTTGCTTGCAACTCGTTCCTCTCACTCGTTAACTTCGCCCGATGCCCAGAATCTTCAGCGGAATACAGCCTTCGGGTGAGCTGCATATAGGAAATTATCTCGGGGCGGTGAAGAACTGGGTGGCACTGCAGCGAAAATACGAATCTTTCTTCTGCATCGTCGATTACCACGCTATCACCCTGCCGTACGAGCCCGCCGATCTTCGTCAGCGGACCCGCGACATGGCGATCTCGTTGATCGCGGCGGGCATCGATCCATCGGCGTGCACGCTGTTCGTCCAGTCGATGGTGCCGGAACATACCGAGCTGGCGTGGATATTCAACACGGTCACGCCGCTCGGCGAGCTGGAGCGGCAGACTCAGTTCAAGGAGAAATCCGGCAGGCAGGAAAGCATCGCTGCCGGCCTGCTGAATTATCCGGTCCTCCAGGCAGCCGACATACTATTGTATAAGGCCGACCTCGTGCCGGTGGGCGAGGACCAGGTCCAGCACCTGGAGCTGTCGCGCGAGATTGCGCGACGGTGGAACGCAAGGTTTGCACCTGAAGGTTCCCCTTACTTTCCCGAGCCGAAACCGCTGCTCGCGCCGACCCGGCGCATCATGGGACTCGACGGCCAGGCCAAGATGTCGAAGTCACTCGGCAACACCATCGGCCTGCTCGAGGATCCGAAGGATGTGTGGGAGAAGTTGCGTCCCGCGGTCACGGATCCGAAGCGGGTGCGCAGAACCGATCCGGGGACGCCGGAGATCTGCAACATCTACCACCTCCATCAGGCGTTCAGCCCGGCTGCCACGGTGGAGCACGTTGCGGTGCAGTGCAGGACTGCGGGGTGGGGCTGCATCGATTGCAAGAAGGTCCTTTTCGAGTCGATGGAGGCTGAGCTTCGGCCGATTCGGGAGCGAGCCGCGGAGGTGCGCGCCCATGAAAATGAGCTCGATGAAATACTGGCCGCCGGGGCGGCGCGCGCCCGCTCGATCGCAGCCGAGACACTTCGCGAAGTGAAGCACATGATGGGTCTCACCTGACGCGAAGTACCTGATGACCTCCGGCGCCGAGGAACCACCGTTTGAAACCGGCGCCGTTCCGCACGACGCAGAGCTGGCACGCGAGGCGAGTGAGCTCCTCGAGAAAATCGCTTCAGCAGAGAGGTTTGCCGGCACTGAGAACGAAGCCCTGGCGCGGGCGACCTGCGCGACCTTCATGGCGTCGCACGGATTCTCGGTGACCGAGCGGCCGTTCGTTTTCTCAGAGTTTCCGGGAAGGTACGGAGCGCCTCTCAGCGGACTGTTGTTGATGGCGGTCGAGCTGCAAACCATTCAGGTCTACCGCCACCATGGCGGGCCGGGCCCCGCGATTCTCTTTCTCGCAGTCGGCCTCGCATTGACCGCTGCGCTAGTCATCTGGCTAGCCCGATTCGGAACGTCCCGGCTTTCCTGGCTCAGGTCGCATTCCGCCAACCTCGTCGCCGTGCGTGGACAGCCCAGAATCTGGCTCGTAGCGCACGTGGATTCAAAGTCGCAGACAGTTCCGATGCTCGTGCGCGTTGCAAGCGTTGTCGCATCAGTGATTGCTCTCGTCGTTCTGGCCGCCAGACTGTTCGCGATTTGGATGATCGCGATACCGCACACCGACCCGCCCTCAATTGACCCGTGGGTCCAGATTGTTGCCTGGGTCGCCGCGATCGCCGCGTTGCCTCTCGTCCTGTGCTTCACAACGAACAGGTCGGCTGGCGCGGTGGACAACGGCAGCGGATTGGTGTCTGTTCTTCTGGCGACGCGTTCGCTCACGCGTCTCGATCTGGGCGTGATCGTCACAAGCGGCGAGGAGCTCGGCCTCGCCGGTGCGCGGGCATACGTTGCGTCGAGTCCCGAGCGTGCCATCGCAATCAACTGTGACACAATCGACGATCGCGGGGGGTTTCTCTGTATGGCGAGAAGAGGCTCGCGTGGCGTTTTGACCTCGGCCGTCGTGCGCGCAGCGGCACGCCTCGGGCTGCCGCTTCGAGTGCGTAGGATTATCCCCGGCATTCTTGCCGACAGCATCGCGTTCGCTGACGCCGGCTGGGATGCGGCCACCATCAGTCGCGGAAACATTGGGACACTCGCACGCGTACATACCTCCAGCGATACACGCGATCGGCTGAGCGGCAGTGGAATTGCAAAGGCAGCGCGTTTGATCGCCGCAACCGTAGAGGAGCTGAGTTAATGGCACTGGTAATTCTGACTGCCGTACTGCTGCTGTCCCTCGTGCTGATCGCGCTCGGGATGCCGGGCTTGTGGGTGATGATCATCAGCGCCATCTGCTACAACATCCTCGTCGGTGGCACTCCGATCGGATGGGTGAGCCTGATCGGAGTTGGCCTGCTGGCGGTCATCGCGGAGGTGATCGAGTTCGGCCTCGCGGGAAGGTATGCGCGAAAGTATGGCGGGTCGCGGCGCGCGAGCTGGGGCGCGATCATCGGTGGCATCCTCGGCGCGATTCTGGGCTTCCCGGTTCCTATAGTTGGACCGCTGATTGGGGCGTTTATCGGATCGTTCTTGGGGGCGCTCTTCGGCGAGCTGACGGCGGGCGGCACCCGGCGCGCCGCGACCAAGGTCGCTACGGGCGCGCTGCTCGGCCGTGTCGTGGCCACGGCGATGAAAATGGCGATCGGCTGCGCGATCGCATCCTGGATCTTCCTGGCGGCTCTCGGATAGGCACGCTTGGGCGCGATTGACACCACCACCTGGTCGGGTAGATTCGAACAACGCCTCGCGCCTGCCGGGGCGTTTTTCATGTCATCGATATTCGTCCCGCGCGGTGAGCGAGGGATATCGGTCGCCCCAAGCGACCGATGGAGCGGATTTGTTCGATTCGAAGACGCGCACTGTGGTCATCGTCGGCGCGCAATGGGGTGATGAAGGGAAGGGAAAGCTGGTTGACGTTCTCGCCGAGCGTGCCGACTGGGTCGTGCGCTACCAGGGCGGCGCCAACGCCGGTCACACCGTCCAGATCGGCGAAAAGTCCTTCGTTCTCCACCAGATTCCGAGTGGGATTCTACATCCCGGAGTCCGATGCGCGATCGGAAATGGCGTAGTCCTCGATCCCGAGACGCTGTTCACCGAGATCGACGAGCTTATTGCCGACGGCGTGGACGTCCAGGGGCGTCTCTACGTCAGTGATCGCGCCCATCTCGTGATGCCCTATCACAAGCTCCTCGATTCGATGAGCTCCGCGAGTCGCGAGATCGGGACTACCGGGCGGGGCATCGGGCCCGCGTATGAGGACAAGATTGCGCGGCGCGGCGTGCGCGTTCTCGACCTCCGTCATCCGGCGCAGCTGCGCGCGCGCGTCGAGCGCGGAATCGCTCACGCGAATGCGCAGCTCGCCGGCTTTGGAGTGACGGAGCGCGCCGACCTCGAGACCACGCTGGCGGTTCTCGAGCGTATCACGCCACGAATCCTTCCCATAACAGAGGACGTGGGGCTGGCAGTGCATCGCGCCATCAAGAGTGGAGCTAGCGTCCTGCTCGAGGGAGCGCAGGGGTCCATGCTCGACGTGGATCACGGCACCTATCCATTCGTGACCTCGAGCAGCACCACATGCGGGGGCGCGGCAATCGGCGCCGGGATAGCGCCCAGCTCTATTCACGCCGCGCTGGGAATCGTGAAGGCGTACACGACGCGCGTGGGGAACGGCCCGCTACCGACCGAGCTCGAAGAGCCTCTCGCGTCACGAATCCGCGAGCTCGGCAACGAGTTCGGAGCGACGACAGGTCGCCCCCGCCGGTGCGGCTGGTTTGACAGCGTCGTGGTCCGTTACGCGACGCGCGTCAATGGACTGACAGGGATTGCGGTGACGAAGCTCGATGTTCTCGACACAATCGATCGCATTGCTCTTTGCACGGGATATCGTATCGACGGGGATCTCCACACCGAATTTCCCGGAGATCTTGTAGCTCTCGAGAATGCCGAGCCACAGTACGAGTGGCTCGACGGGTGGCAGAACTCCACAGCCGATGCCCGCTCTCTCGCCGACCTGCCGTCGGCCGCGCGCGCGTACCTCGACAGAATCGAATCACTTGTCGACGCACCGATAACCTACGTGAGCGTCGGGACGCGGAGGGATCAGATCATCGGCTGAGCCGGCGGACAGAGACG
>JAHFCS010000146.1 GCA_023249395.1 Gemmatimonadota bacterium | reverse complement strand
AATGTCTCGGGCCTGATGGGAACGACGCGTATTTCTCTCAATGACAATCTTCTCAACCGGTCCACGCTGCCTCAGATCGAGGCGGTGATGGGCCATGAGATGGGTCATTACGTGATGAACCACGCCTACAAGGGCATCATGTTCTTCACGATCCTGATCGTGCTCGCGTTCGCCTTCCTCAAGTGGGGGTTCGGAAAGGCGTGGGCACGTTGGGGTGAGAGATGGGGAATCCGCGACATCGGGGATACAGCGGGATTCCCGCTGATATCGCTCCTCTTTTCGATTTTCTTTTTCGTGATGGCCCCGGTATTGAATAACTTCTCGCGGACGATCGAAGGCGAGGCTGACATCTTCGGGTTGAACGCCGCGCGCCAGCCTGATGGCTTTGCCCAGTCAGCCGTCAAGCTCTCCGAATACCGCAAGCTCGACCCTGGTCCGCTCGAGGAGTGGGTCTTCTACGACCACCCGTCGGGCCGGCAGCGCATCTTCGATTCGATGCGCTGGAAGGCGGAGCACGAGGCCGACTACACCTCGTCCCAGATACGGCGCTGACGCGTCTCGTCGAGAGCGATCGTCCCGACGATGAAGGTCATGAGTGCAATCGCTGTCGGATAGATCAGCCCGGTGTAAATGTTTCCCGTTCGCGCGACGAGGGCGGTCGCGATCAACGGCAGAAATCCCCCGAACCAGCCGTTGCCGAAGTGATAGGGCAGTGACATCGAGGTATAGCGAACGCGCGCCGGAAACGATTCGACGAGAAACGCTGCGACCGGACCGGTGATCATCGCGGCGAAAACAATCTGAATGACTATCAGTCCGACGATTGCCGGAGAGTTTAGTGGGCTGGCAAAGGCTGTCATCGCGCGGTAGAGCGGAATGCAGGTGAGCGCTGCGAGAAGGTTGCCAAGCATCATCAGGCGCTTGCGGCCGACGCGATCGGAAAGACTCCCAAAGACAATGAATGCAGGTGTACCGATCACGAGCGAGACGGCGACGATTCCGTACGCCGCGGTGATGGGGATCTTGAGAACGGTCTGCAGAAAGAACAGCGCGTAGAACTGCGCGGTGTACCACGTGACTGCCTGCCCCGCTGTGACCCCGAAGAGAACTTTCAGCACGATCTTCCATTTCGGCCAGGTGTCGAAGCTCTCCTTCACCGGCGTGACGGATGCTCCGCCTTGCGTCTTCAATCGCGAATACAGCGGTGACTCGCCGAGCTGCATCCGGATGTAGAACGACACGCCGACAAGGATGATCGACAGGTAAAACGGAAGTCTCCACCCCCAGTCGGCAAAGGCCACCTCGCCGATGGTATTGCGGATCACGAGTATCACGACGAGGGAAATGAACAATCCGAGCGACGCGGTCGTCTGGATGAAACTCGTATAGAAGCCGCGGCGCTTGTCCGGCACGTGCTCGGCCACATATACGGCGGCGCCGCCGTACTCTCCGCCGAGCGCCAGCCCCTGGAGCAAACGCAGGGCGACGAGGAGAATGGGTGCTGCCAGGCCGATGCTTTTGTAGCCGGGAAGAAATCCGATCGCCGCGGTGGATCCTCCCATTATCAGCAACGTGGCGAGGAAGGCGAACTTGCGTCCCACCCTGTCGCCGAGTCGCCCGAAGAAGAGTGCGCCGAGAGGGCGAACGGCGAACCCGACAGCGAACGTCGCCAGCGTCTTGAGAAAGCTCGCTGTCGGGTTTCCGGGCGGATAAAACTGCGTCGCGAGGATCGTGGCGAGACTTCCGAAGATGAAGAAGTCGTACCACTCGATCATCGTCCCCGCGGTGGACGCCGCGATTACGCGCCAGATGCCGGCCGGCGTGCCCGAAGGCTCGCCGGGATTCGGGTCGGGCAGCTGCGCGGTGGCGGGCGCCTCGGGTTTGCTCATGGAGCGGGAAAGGTGGGCGCTACGCGACCTTGCGGCAAACGGTATCTTGGTAGCCGCCACTCTCGCCCTCAGCACTCGTGACTTTGCCAGCGCCAGCCAAGCGGTCGATCGATCTCAACGCCGATCTCGGGGAATACGCAGGTACCTCGGGCGCGGCACTCGACGACGCCATTCTCGACGTCGTCACGTCGGCGAACATTGCCTGCGGTGCGCACGCCGGGGATCTGGCGGTGATGCTGCGAACCGTAAATGCAGCAGCGAGCCGGGGCGTCGCCATCGGCGCCCACCCGGGATATCCCGACCGCGAAGGGTTCGGCAGACGCGAGATGGAGATGTCCCGGAAGGAGCTCACGAAGCAGATGGTATCGCAGGTGGAGTCATTGGCCGCCCTCTGCGCGAGCGCCGGAACGCGGCTCCGCTACGTCAAGCCGCACGGGGCGTTGTACAATGTCGCCGCCCGCGATGCGGCTGTTGCCCGCGTCGTCGCCGAAGCGATCCATAGCGTTGACGCTTCATTGACACTCCTCGGCCTCGCCGGCAGCTCGCTCATTCACGAGGGCGAGCGTGCAGGACTGACCGTCGCTCGGGAGGCATTCGCGGACCGCTCCTACCTTTCGAATGGAAGCCTTCTTTCCCGCGACCGCCCGGGAGCCGTCCTGCACGACGCCGATGTTGTGGCTGCGCGCGCGCTGACCCTGGCGCGCGACGGCTACGTCAACGCAGTCGACGGAGTCAGGGTCAACGTGACTCCCGATTCACTCTGCGTCCATGGTGACAATCCCGAAGCGGTCGGTCTCGTGAAGGCGACGAGATCAGCCCTCGAGTCTGCGGGCTTCACGATCGAGCCATTTGCAAAGTGAAGTTTGAGCCGCTCGGCGACTCTGCCATCACCGTGCTCCTGGGCGATGGCATCTCTCGCCAACTGAGCGCGGACGTTCTCAGCTTTGCCGATGCACTCCGATCGGAATCGATCGACGGAGTGATCGAGGTTGTCCCCGCCTATGCCAGCGTGGCGCTGTATTACGATCCACTCGAGATAAGCTACAAAGACCTGATGGATCACCTGCGCGCCCTGCGGGACCGCTTCCGTGCGAGCCGACCTCACGCCGACGTCTCGACCGCACGGACTGTGCGAATTTCGGTGCGATACGATGGTGAAGATCTCACCGAGGTCGCTGATAGAACGGGCCACACCCGCGATGAGGTCATCGCGCTGCACGCTCAGCGGGAGTACCGCGTTTACGTCGTCGGCTTCGTCCCCGGCTTCGCATATCTGGGCGAGCTCGCGCCGTCGCTCGTCCTGCCGCGGCGGCCGGTGCCGCGCAAGCGCGTTCCGGCCGGTGCAGTCGCCATCGCCGAGGCGCAGACGGGGATCTATCCATTTTCGACGCCTGGAGGATGGCATCTCATCGGTACGACAACACAGAAGATGTTCGACCCTTCGGCAGCGGAGCCGGCGCTGCTGCGTGTTGGGGATCGGGTGATTTTCGAGCCAGTCGGCTGATGATCGTCGTCGAGCGCGCTCCGCCGTATCTAACGATTCAGGACTCGGGACGTCCGGGTTACCGCGCGAGCGGGGTACCTCACTGCGGTGCGATGGACCAGTGGTCGTTCGGTCTGGCCAATCTTCTGGTCGCGAATCAGCGGAACGCGGCGGCGCTCGAGTGGTCGATTGGCGGGGGCACGCTTCGTTTCGACCGGAACGCCGTAATCGCACTGACCGGAGCGGAGGTCGAGGCTACTATCGACGACACGCCTGTCGCCTCTCACACTGCGGTCGTCGTACGCGCCGGCCAGGCGCTGACCATTCGCCGGATTGTTGCACGCAGATTCCTGTACGTGGCGGTGCGTGGCGGCGTGGATTGCCCACCGATTCTGGGAAGCAGAAGTACCTACCTTCCGGCTGCGTTCGGTGGCATCGAAGGCAGGCGTCTCATCACGCATGACCGTCTGCAAATTGGTGCGCCGGCCGATAACCCGGCCGCGGCGCACGAGAGACTGGTCACTTCCGTTGGTCCCGATTTCGATGCCGGCGTCGTCCGCGCGATCGCCAGAGGTGGCGAATTCTCGACAGACTTTCTGGACGCGACGTTCACCGTTTCGCCAGCGTCCGATAGAATGGGGTACCGGCTCGAAGGAGATCATGGCCTCGAGGCCGGCGCGGCTTCCATTACCTCCGAGCCGGTCTGCGCGGGAACGATCCAACTCACGCCGAGTGGCCATCCGATCGTGCTGATGGCTGACTCGCCCACGATCGGAGGCTACAGCATACTCGGGACAGTGACCAGCTGCGATCTTCCGATCGTCGCCCAGTCAATGCCGGGTCGAAAGATTCGATTCGTAGGTGTGGCAGTGGCTGCTGCACAGCATGAGCTCCGCAGGCGCGAGCAATTTCTCTCGGCGAGAGAATCACCGCCGGGGTGAGTGAGTGATCGGCTAGGGCTGCGGGGTCTGCTGAAGCATCCTGGTGACGATGACATCGGCAATCGCATCGCGCACTTTCTCCGCGTAGTGAAGAAAATCACCGACATGGAAGCTCGAGTCCTTCCAGGTGAGGCCGTCGTTGTTCGACGTCAGCGCCGCAATGTCTATCACCATCACGCCCTTTGGGCCGAACCTCGCCCGGATCGCAGAGTTGAGGGCCGGTATGGTAGAACTCTGAGCGCCGGCCTCACGGGGCGGCAGCGTGGTCACTATGATGTGGCTCGCGGAAATCCCGAGCGCGATCCATTTGTCCACCATCAATTCCAGGTTGGTTACGGTTTCTGCGTTCGTCAGGCCCGCACCGAAATCGTTGGTCCCCATCGAGATGTAGAGAAAATCGGAAGCGCGCGGAACGAACGACTGAACACGAAAGATTGCCCCATTGGGGAATGGAGCACTCACCGACTCTCCGCCGCTCCACGGATATGCAATTGCCATGGCCTCGCCTTCGAACCGCGTCACGCCGCCGACAGCCTCGAGAGCATTCGGGCTCAACAAAAGGTTTCTGCCGGTTCCCGTGCTGGTTCCGGCGATCCCATGATTCACGACTCTTATCGTCTGGGCGGGGCGGTTTGCGACCCAGCGCGATTCGATCTTGCCCGCCAGCTGGAGCGAATTGTTGGGGGCGCTGGGGTCGAGTCGCGAGGCCGTGTTGTTCGAGACGTAAGAGGCGGCCAGCACATTGTTGGTATTTCCAGAGAACCCGAAGTCGGTATTCGAGTCTCCGAACGTGACGATCTGCACTCTCGCCGTACCGGAGGCAACGAACACCAGCGGGTTCCCGGCCAGACCCGGCACCTGCGCGAAGAGAGAATTCCCGCCAAGGCCAAGGGTCCAGCTTCCAATTGTGGCGATACCCGATGCGTCGGTAGCCTGCGTCGTACCGGTGATGCTGCCGTTGCCGCTTCGGATGCTGAATGTCACAGTGACCCCGAACACTCCCCTGCCCTGCGCATCGGTCACGATCACTGACGGTCTGATCGACACGGCGGTGCCGGCCGTTGCGCTCTGCCCATCGCCGCCATTGATGGCCATCGCGACCGGTGGCGCAGCAACTGCGGTCGCAGTGAAGGTGACCGGACTTCCCTGGAGACCGGGCGCGGTTGCAGTAAGAGTGTTCGTACCCGCCGACCCACCGAGTACCCAACTACCGACGTTTGCAAAACCATTTACGTTCGTGACAGCGGTGGCGCCCGTGACGCTGCCGCCGCCACTCGCAACGGCGAAGGTGACCGTGAAGCCGGGCACCGGGATGTCAGCCGCATCGACGACCTTCACCGACGGAAGGGTCGCGACGGCGTTGCCCGTCCTCGCAGACTGACCATCGCCCCCATTCAAAACTATCTTCGCCGGAACCGGCGCCACCGCTGTGGCGGCAAAGGTGATCGGGCTACCGGTCAATCCACTCGCCGTTGCCGTGAGGCTCTGGGCACCGGGCGTCGAGCCAAGAGTCCAGCTTGCGGGCGCGGCGATTCCGGACGAATTCGTAATGGCGGAACCACCGGCGACAGTCCCGCTCCCTGCGGCAGGGGCAAAGACGACGGTGAATCCCAAGACAGCATTTCCATTCGCATCGGTAACCTTGACTGACGGTGGCGTCACGACCTGCGCACCTGCCGTCGCTGTCTGATTGTTGCCTG
>JAHFCS010000145.1 GCA_023249395.1 Gemmatimonadota bacterium | reverse complement strand
GATTCCGCTCCGCACCTGCTTGATGCGCACGTTGCCGGAGGTGAGCGTGGACTTCTCCGTTTTGGTGGGACCTTTGGTGTTCCACCAGACGTGAGTTCTAGCCAAGTTGCGCCTCCCTTATCTTCGCGCGCGACCGATAGCCGAGTGAGCTGACTTCGACGCCGCGCTCGCGCGCGATCTCTTCGACGGTCGTGAGCTGCTTCAGCCCGTCGAGCGCCGCGAGCACCATGTTGTGCGGATCCGTCGAGCCGAGGCTCTTCGTGAGAATGTCGGTGATGCCGGCGCATTCCATGATCGCGCGAACCGCGCCCCCGGCGATCACGCCGGCTCCCGGCGCAGCCGGCTTCATCAGGACCTTGCCTGCCCCATGCTCGCCGACGACCTCGTGCGGAATCGTCCCGCCCGTCATCGGGATGCGTGACATGTTGCGACGCGCGCCGTCGACAGCCTTGCGGACGGCCTCCGATACCTCGTTCGCTTTTCCGGTCGCGAAACCAACCTTGCCCAGACCATCTCCTACAGCGACCAGCGCATTGAAAGAGAAGCGCCGGCCACCTTTAACGACCTTGGCTACGCGGTTGATCGCGATCACGTTCTCGACAAGCTCGCTGCCGCCATCGCCGCCGCGGCCATCACCGCGTCCGCCGTCACGACCCTTTCCATCGCGCGACCGTCCGCCGCCTGGGCCGCCTTCGCGTCCACCGCCACCAGCCGGGCCACCGCGTCCGCCGCCAGGCCCGCCGCGTCCACCACCCGGGCCGCCGCGTCCGCCGCCGCCTCTTCCACCGCGACCTCCGGGGCCGCCAGCGCCGCCACCACTGCGAGCGCTTCGCCCAGCGCCCGAGCGCGCCGTTGCCGGCCGCTCTTCAGCCGCAGGACGTTCGTCCGCTGCCGGTGGTGTGCCCGCCCCTCCCTCGGTCGCGTTCTCTGCCATAGTCCTAGAACTCCAGCCCGCCTTCGCGGGCTCCATCGGCCACCGCTTTCACGCGGCCGTGATACAGGTATCCACCACGGTCGAACACGACTCTCGTGACTCCCGCATCCTTCGCCTTCTGCGCGATGCGCTTGCCGACTTCGACAGCTTTCTCGCTTTTCTTCCCTGTCAGTCCCGAATCGGTCGCCGTCATCAGCGTCCGCTGCGACACATCGTCCACCAGCTGCGCGTAGATGTGCTTGAGCGACCTGTAGACTACGAGTCTCGGCCTCTCACCGGTTCCATTCACTCGCTTGCGGATCCGGAAATGGCGGCGCGTGCGCAGCCCCTCGCGTGTCCGGGTGGCCATCTTGCCCATTACTTGCCCCCTGCCTTACCGGCCTTTCGACGGATCTGCTCGCCCGCGTACTTGATTCCCTTGCCCTTGTACGGCTCGGGTGGCCTGAGACTCCGCAGCTCAGCCGCTACCTGACCGACGATCTCCTTGTTCGCGCCCTCTATAATGATCTGCGTCGGCAGAGGCGCCGAAAGCTTGATCCCTTCGGGTGACTTGTATTCAATGGCGTGCGAGAAGCCGAGGGCGAGCTGCAGCCCGTACGGGCGAACCTCCGCCTTGTACCCGACGCCCACGATCTCGAGCTGCTTCTTGTACCCCTTCGTGACGCCCTCGACCATGTTGGCGACGAGCGTGCGGCTCAGCCCGTGAAGCGCCTTGTGATTCGACTCGTCCGACGGACGCGAAACCGTGATCGCGCCGTCTGCCAGGGCGACCTTCATGTCGGGATGCAGCCGGCGTGTCAGCTCGCCGCGCGGACCCTTAACCTTGACCGTGTTTCCATCGATCGTCACCGTGACGCCGGCGGGAACAGCGACCGGATGCTTTCCAATGCGTGACATTGCGTGATTCCCCTTACCAGACGAGGGCGAGGATCTCGCCGCCGGTGCGCGCCTGGCGCGCCTGGCGGTCCGACATCAGGCCCTTCGACGTACTGAGAATCGCCATCCCGAGGCCGTTCCGGACGCGCGGGATCTCGGCCACTCCTACGTACTTCCGGAGTCCCGGCGTGGAGACGCGCTTCAGGTCGCGAATGACCGGCTGGCCGCCCTGGGCGTACTTGAGTACGACGCGGAGCGTCTTTCGCCCGGTCTCGGCTTCGAGCGTCTTGTAGTCCTGAATGAAGTTGTTCTCCTTCAGGATCTTGGCGATCTCGACTTTCATTTTGGAACCGGGCATGTCCACGCGGCGGTGCTTCGCTCCGAGAGCGTTGCGGATGCGCGTCAACATGTCGGCGACTGGATCGGTCATACTCATTTACGATTCCTTCCCTTGTTTTTTCCTTGTCCGCAGTCCGCGGTTAGTCCGTAGTCCGCAGTTAGTCCGCAGCCCGCAGTTAGTCCGCAGTCCGTAATGGCAGTTGGTCCGAACTCCGCAGTAATCACCAACTGGCCTTGCGCACCCCGGGGATGAACCCCGATAGCGCCAGCTCGCGGAAGCAAATGCGGCACACTCCGAACTTTCGAAGGAACGCGCGCGAACGTCCGCACCTGCCGCACCGGTTGTGCTGCCGGACTCCGAATTTCGGCTTCCGCTTGCTCTTCTCCACCATGGCCTTTCGCGCCATTACCTGATCTCTCTCAAGAAAGTGTTGCTCATCGATTAGTCCTGCACGATGATCGGCTTGTCGTCACCTTTGAACGGCATGCCGAGCTCGCGCAGCAGCGCGAACGCCTGGTCGTCCTTGTTCGTCGTCGTGACGAAGGTGATGTCCATTCCGTGGATCTGCTCGACCATGTCGTAGTTGATCTCTGGAAAGATCATCTGCTCCTTCACGCCCATGCTGTAGTTCCCGCGACCGTCGAACGAGCGCGTATTGATGCCGCGGAAATCGCGGATTCGCGGGATGGCGACCGTGATCAGACGGTCCATGAACTCCCACATCATCGCGCCGCGTAGCGTCACGGCCGCGCCGATCTCCTGCCCCTCGCGCTGGCCGAAGTTCGCGATTGACTTCTTCGCCTTGCGACGCACGGGACGCTGCCCGCTGATGATCGCGAGCTCCTCGACGACCTTGTCGAGCACTTTCGGATTCTTGATTGCCTCACCAACGCCGCAGTTGAGAACGATTTTCTCGACTGTCGGTATCTCGTGGGGGTTCTTGTAGCCGAACTGCTCTCTGAGACGGCTGCGCACCGTCTCGTTGTAGTACGTCTTGAGGCGCGGTGTCGGAATCGGAAGTCCGACGCCGGCATGGGCCGACTGCTTATAATCGCCCGCCTCCTTCTTCTTCTTTCCCTTCGACGCCTTGCTCTCCTTCGCGTCGCCGCCGCCCTTCGGCTGTCCGCCGCCTTTCGCGGCTGGCTTTTTCTCTTTCTCTGTCGTCGCCATTTATCGTCTCCCCGTCAGCGTATGCGGGGGATTGGCTCCCCGGTTCGCACGCCGACTCTTTCCTTCGTTCCGTCGGTATCTATCCGCGCCTTCGTGCGCGTTGGCTCACCGGTCTTGGCATCGATCAGCATCAGGTTCGACGCATGAACTGCCGCCGGAGCTTCGGTGATTGAGCTCTGCTCGTCGGCAGTCCGCGCCTTGCGATGCTTCTTGACGATGTTCACGCCTTCGACGAGTACGCGGCCGGTCTTGGGGAAAGTGCGGAGCACCTTTCCTTCCTTGCCGCGATCGTCGCCGCGCATGACGCGCACGGTATCACCCTTGGACACGCGCATCTTCACGCGCTCGGAGTTGATTCCGTGTCTCGTCCGGTTCCGCTTGCCGGCGGTCTTCCTGTACTTGAGATCCCTCATCCCTACAAGACCTCCGGAGCGAGCGAGACGATCTTCATGTACTTCTTCTCGCGCAGCTCGCGTGCAACGGGTCCGAAGATGCGGGTGGCGCGCGGCTCGCCCGTTTCAGTGATGATCACAATGGCGTTCTCGTCGAAGCGGATGTACGAGCCGTCCTTTCGCCGCGTCTCCTTCGCCGTGCGCACGACTACTCCGCGCGCGATCTCGGATTTCTTCACCGTTCCATTGGGAAGCGCGTTCTTGACGGTGACGATGACGACGTCGCCGAGGCCCGCGTAGCGCCGGCGCGTTCCGCCGAGCACGCGAATCACGAGCGCCGTCTTTGCGCCCGAGTTGTCCGCGACCTTGACCACCGATTCTTGCTGGATCATTGGAAATCCTGGTTCAGTACTTCAGTAATTACGGAGACTAGCGGGCGCGCTCGACGATTTCGATCAGCCGCCAACGCTTGTCCTTGGAGAGCGGACGGGTCTCCATGATCCGCACCGTGTCCCCGGTCTTCGCGTCGTTGCGCTCGTCGTGCGCCTTCAACCGCTTCGTCCGCCGCACCATCTTCCCGTACACCGGATGCTGCACGCGTCGCTCGATCGAGACGACCACCGTCTTGTCCATCTTGTCGCTCACGACAGTGCCGATTCGCGTCTTGCGCGAGGCCCGGCTGATTGTTTGAGCGTTCTCCTGTATCTCGGCCATTCTGTCCTATGCCCTCTTGCTCGAGCGGGTGGCACCCGTCCTGGTTCGGCGGCTCACGCGTGTTTTCTTCGCGCTCCTCACCTTGGGAAGCGACGCCGACGTGCCGGCTTCGACGATCCCGATGATCTTCTCGCGCAGCACCGTGTTGAGCCGCGCGACGTCCTTGCGAATGCCGCGAAGCTTCAGCGGATCTTCCAGCGTCTCGGTGCCCTGCCGGAACTTGAGGCGGAATCTCTCCTCCTCCAGCTCTCGGACGCGGGTCCTGATGTCCGCTTCCGTCATCTCGCGTATGTCCTTACTCAGCATCTGTGTGAGCCTCCTCGCGGGCCACGAACCTCGACTTCACTCCCAGCTTCGCCGCCGCAAGCGCCATTGCCTTACGCGCGGTCTCGGGCGTCACGCCCTCGAGCTCGAACATCACACGGCCCGGCTTCACCACCGCCACCCACCCCTCGGGCGACCCCTTGCCTTTGCCCATTCGCGTCTCGGCCGGCTTCTTCGTAATCGGCTTGTCAGGAAAAATCCGGATCCAGACCTTGCCGCCTCGCTTGATGTGCCGCGTCAGCGCCACACGAGCGGCCTCGATCTGCCGGTTGGAGACCCAACCCGGCTCGAGGGCCTGCAATCCATACGCGCCGAACGCGACCGTTGCGCCACGCGTCGCGTGACCCTTCGTCCGGCCCTTGAACATCTTTCTGAACTTGACTCGCTTCGGACTCAGCATCGCGATCCTCTCCTAGACGCCGGTCGAGTAGGTCTTGCCGCGGCGATCTTCGACGATCTCGCCTTTGAACAGCCAGACCTTCACGCCGATCGTGCCGAACGTCGTCTTTGCCGTCGATGTCGCGTAGTCGATGTCAGCGCGTAGCGTGTGCAGCGGCACACGCCCCTCGTGATAGCCCTCGGTACGCGCGATCTCGGCGCCGCCAAGGCGGCCTCCGCACTTGATCTTGATTCCGCCCGCCCCCATACGCATCGCGCTCTGCACCGCGCGCTTCATCGCGCGTCGGAACGAGATTCGCTGCGCCAGCTGGTTCGCGATGTTGTCAGCAACAAGCTGCGCATCCAGCTCGGGACGCTTGATCTCCTCGACGTTGATGCCGACTTCCTTCCCTGAGATCTGCGCCAGCTCGTCGCGGAGCTGATCGACTTCGGTTCCCTTCTTTCCGATGACGACGCCCGGGCGACCGGTGTGGATCGTCACGACAACCTTGCCCGGCTTCCGCTCGATGCGGATGTCGGCAATTGCCGCGTGACCGAGCCGCTGCTTCAGATAGTTGCGAAGCAGCTCGTCCTCGCGTAGCAGCGCGGGGAAGTCACGGTTGGCATACCAGGTGGATCGCCACGTCTTCGAGATTCCGAGACGAAATCCGATCGGATGTGTCTTCTGTCCCATTACTTGGCCCCTTCTTTCGCGCCGATCACGATCTCGATGTGGCTCGTGCGCTTCTGAATTGGAGTCGCGCGACCCTGTGCCGCCGGCATGAACCGCTTGATTTTCGGACCCTCGTTCACGATTGCGTGCTTGATGTACAGCATATCAACGTCGAGCGACTCATTTCCCTTCCGTGCCGAGTACTCGGCGTTGGCGACTGCGCTGTTGAGCACC
>JAHFCS010000144.1:4143-6058 GCA_023249395.1 Gemmatimonadota bacterium | reverse complement strand
GGGCGCGCGCGGCTGCGATCGCGCGCCAAACGCGCGCGCCGAGATATGTCAGCGCGCCGGTGACGAGCAGCATCACAACGATGGTTTGTGCGACGGGACTCACGTCCCACCTCCCAAACCCAGCGCGAGCCCGCCGCGGTACACCACGAATGCGACCGCGTACGCGAGCATCAGCATGTACGTGAACTGCACCGCCGCCAACCGCGCGCCGGCCCATCCACCGCCGCACTCCCGGATCGTCACCGCCACTGTGCTCGTGCACATCAGCGCGAAGACGTAGAACGCCATGAGCCCCACCGCCACGAGCGTCGTGTACGTCGGTGCGCCAGTCGCATCGCGCTCCACCCGCAGCCGCGCAGCAAGCGTGCGCTGTGTTCCCGCGGCGCTCCGGGTGGCGTCATCTACGCGGTAGATCGTTGCCATCGTGCTCACAAATACCTCGCGCGCCGCGAACGACGAGATGATTGACACGCCAATCTTCCAGTCGTAACCGAGCGGCCGGACTGCCGGCGCGATCGCGTGGCCTACGCGACCTAGGGCGGAGTGGGCAAGCCGCGCGTCAGAGGTAGGGGCGTTGCTTCGCGGATAACTCGCAAGCGCCCATAGCACGATGGACACGGCGAAGATCACAGTGCCCGCTCGACGAAGAAAGATGCGAACGCGCTGCCACGCGGTGAGCACGAGCACTCGCGGACGCGGCATCGAGTAGGGCGGAAGTTCCAGGATCAACGCGCGCGTGGGCGAGCGCAGCAGCGTGCGTCGAAAGACCGTCGCCATCACGAAAGCACCTACGGTGCCGAGAACATACATCGCGAGCAGCGTGATTCCCTGGAGGCTGGCGAAGTGGAAGACGGTGATCGCGGGGACGAACGCGCCGATGAGCAGCGTGTAAACGGGTAGTCGCGCCGAACAGCTCATGAGAGGAACGACAAGGATCGTGGCGAGTCGCTCCTTGGGCTCCTTGATCGTGCGCGTCGCCATGATCGCCGGCACTGCACACGCGTAGCCCGAGACGAGCGGGATGAAGCTCCTTCCGTGCAGACCGAGCGGGCGCATGAAGCGATCCATGATGAACGCAGCGCGCGCCATGTAGCCAGTGTCTTCGAGCAAACCAATGAGGAGGAAGAGAATGGTGATCTGCGGCAGGAAGACGACGACGCTTCCGACGCCGGCGATGACGCCATTGACGATCAGGCTGCGAAGATCACCAGCGGGCAACGCGTACGCGACCAGCGCACCGATCGCGTTGAACAGCGACTGCAGCCCGTCCATGAGCGGTCGCGCCCATGTGAACATTGCCTGAAATACGAGCGCCATCACCGCGAGGAAGATGAGAGGGCCCCACACCCGGTGCAGCACGATCGCATCAACGCGATCGCTCGATGTGCGAGCATCGCGTTTCGTGTGCACGACCGTACGCGCGATCACTCCCGACGCCCACGCGTAGCGCGATTCGGCATCGTCCGACGGCGAGCCGTCGTGTGGCCTCGGGCCGAGCAGGGCTGCCGGACGCGGAAGCGTCGGTGCGAGAGAGATCACGCGTCGCAGGTGGTCCACGCCCTGCCCACGCGCGGCGACGACCGGCACCACCGTGACACCGAGCTCACCAATCAGCTCGGGAATGTCAATACGAATGCCAGCCCCTTCCAGGCGATCAATGCGATTGAGCGCGAGCACGGTGGGACGACCCAGCTCGAGCACCTGACTGACGAAGAACAGATTCCGCTCGAGATTCTCGGCGTCGACGACGACGACGATCACATCGGGCAGCGCCACTGTGCTCGTGCGGCCAAGCAGGACGTCGTGCACGATGGCTTCGTCGGGCGAGTCGAGGGTGAGGTCGGAGGTGAGACTGTAGCAGCCCGGGAGATCAATGACCGAAACGCGCTGGCCGTGCGCAACGTACTCGCCCTCG
>JAHFCS010000144.1:0-4133 GCA_023249395.1 Gemmatimonadota bacterium | reverse complement strand
CGCGCTCGACAGTGACGCCGGGAAATTCGCGACGCGTTGGCGAAGACCGGTAAGTGCATTGAAGAGCGTGCTCTTGCCGGTGTTGGGATTGCCGACGAGCGCCACGCGCAGCGCGCGCGGCGTCAGCTCGCTCGCCTCGCGCGGCCCAAGCGGCGCTGCCCTCACAGCCGATTCACCGCGCATGGCGACGAGTGCTCATGCAGCTACGGGTGACGCGATGATCCCCATCGCCACCGCCCGGTCCAGCGCGAGGCGTGATCCGCAGACGTCCAGCAGGATGCCATGCCGCCGATCGACGATCCGCACGTACGCTCCCTCGAACACGCCGAGGACGCGCAGGCGAGAGGCGTCAGCGAGCGGGCAGCCGAGCCGGAGGATGCGCGCGCGCGTGCCGATGGGAAGCGCGAGCAACGGGCATGGCTCCTTGCATGGAAGCGGGCATGAGAGATCGCACCGTGCGTCTTCGGTGCTCGCGTTCGATGCGCCGCGGGCGAGCCATCGGAGGGCGGAGCGCAGCCGTAAGAGCACGGGAGTCCTGGGAAAGGGGACCCAATCCATCGTGATTGATCGAAGGTAGGCCCCGGACGAGTTCCCGCTGTCAGGTGCTCAGGAGGAAGATGTAGGGGATTGCCCGATCCGTTAGACAGACCTTTCTCCGCTTCTTTCTGGAAGTCCTGGTGGGCGGCCGTCCACCGCTCGTTTTCCGTACTCACGAATTCTCGAAGGACAGCTAGTTTCTTGAGCAATCTCAGCGTAAACGCGGAATTACCTGATCGTCGATGGAACACGACCTCCGGAAATCGAACATGAGATACTGCATCCCACGCCTCCGAACGCAGGCGCCCGTCTGCGCCGGAACGATCCTCCTCGTGACCGCCTGCGCTCCACGGGCATTGGCTCCCCCGGCCACGACTTCGCAGGAAGCACTCGCGGTCGGAGACGGCGAGCGAGAGCAGCGCTTCGTGGACTCCGTGCTCGCCGGAATGACTCTCGAGGAGAAGGCGGGCCAGCTCAACCAGGTTTCGGGACTTGGAGAGCCAACCGGGCCCGGCGGCACTCCGGCTGGGCTCGAACAGATCAGAAGCGGCGCCGTCGGCTCGTTCCTCAACATCGTCGGAGCGGATACGGTCACGCGGCTGCAGCGAATCGCCGTGGAGCAGTCACGGACGCACATCCCGCTGCTCTTCGGGCTCGACGTGATTCACGGCTTCCGCACGATCTTCCCTGTACCTCTCGCCGAAGCGAGCAGCTGGGACCCGGCCGCAGTCCAGCGCTCGGCGAGGATCGCCGCCACCGAGGCGGCAGCCCAGGGCATCAACTGGACTTTCGCGCCGATGGTGGACATCGCGCGCGATCCTCGCTGGGGACGAATCGTCGAAGGTTCGGGGGAAGACACTTACCTCGGGGCAGTGATGGCTGCCGCGCGAGTGCGGGGATTTCAGGGCAGCGACCTCCGTGATCCCGCCACCATCGCCGCGACAGCGAAGCACTTCGCCGCGTACGGGGCAGCCGAGGGCGGACGTGACTACAACATCGCCGACATACCCGAGCGCACGCTGCGCGACGTCTACCTCCCGCCGTTCCACGCAGCGGTTTGCGCCGGCGCACAAACACTCATGGCGGCATTCAACGAGATCGACGGAGTGCCGGCGCATGCGAACAGGCATCTCCTCACCGATGTGCTGCGTGGCGAATGGCACTTTGGCGGCGCGGTAGTGAGCGATTGGACCGGCATCGGCGAGCTTATCAATCACGGCGTCGGCGGCGATAGCGCCAGCGTCGCCCGCCTTGCGCTGGAGGCCGGTGTCGACATCGACATGGTGAGCGAGATCTACCGCAAGCAGCTTCCGTCGCTTGTGCGTGCAGGGAGCATTCCGCAACAGACTCTGGACGAGGCAGCGCGTCGCGTTCTGCGCCTCAAGTATCGACTCGGCCTCTTTCAGAAACCGTATCGGGTCGGCGACGCGGCCCGCGTGCGCGCGGTCACACTTTCGGCGGAGCACCGCGCGGCAGCGCGCGAAGTGGCGCGCGAGTCCATCGTGCTCCTCAAGAACGATGGGAACATTCTCCCGCTATCGAAGGAATTGCGCACTCTTGCAGTGATCGGTAGCCTCGCCGCAGACAGCGACGCGGCAAACGGAAATTGGCAGGCACTCGGCCGCGGCGAAGACGCTGTTTCGGTGCTCACGGGCATTCGACGAGCCGTGTCACCGGGCACGCGAATTGTGTATGCACCCGGCGCATCACCCGTGGACGGCGACACGACGAAGATCGCGGCCGCGGTGCGCGTCGCCCGGGATGCGGACGCGGTCGTGCTCGTACTCGGCGAGTCGCCATCGCAGAGCGCGGAGGCCGCGAGTCGCGCCAGCATCGAATTGCCCGGGGCGCAGCTGCGGCTCGCGGAGGCGATCGTGGCGACGCGAAAGCCGGTCGTGGTCGTGCTGATGAATGGGCGGCCGCTCGCGCTTCAGTGGCTGCACGACAATGTGCCCGCGATCTTGGAGACCTGGTTCCTGGGCGTCGAGCAGGGGACTGCCACGGCGGACGTGCTCTTCGGCGATTATAATCCGGGCGGCAGGCTGACCGCGAGCTTCCCGCGAGTCACTGGCCAGGTGCCGATGTACTACAATCACGTCAGGACGGGCCGCCCCGCAAGCCCGGACAACAAGTACACATCGAAATACCTCGACGCGCCGTGGACGCCCCTCTATCCGTTTGGCCACGGCTTGAGCTACACGAGCTTTCGCTACGGCACCCCGCGTCTCAGTGGGACAACGATGAGGCCCGGCGATTCGATCACCGTCGAGGTGGACGTCACGAACGCAGGCAAGGTCGCGGGCGACGAGGTCGTCCAGCTCTACCTTCACGATGAGGTGGGGAGCGTGACGCGCCCGGTGCTGGAGCTGCGGGGCTTTCGCCGTGTGCGACTGACACCGGGCGAGACGCGCAGAATCGCCTTCAGGATCGACGTCAACGACCTCGCGTTTCATGACGCCACTCTGGCTCGCGTGGCGGAGCCGGGGAGCTTCACCGTATTCCTGGGCGGCAGCTCCGTCGACACGCAGCAACTTCGTTTCCGGTTCGAGACGACCGATGGGCACTCGATTCGAGTGCCGGGAAGATGCGACGCGGCGCGCTGACTACCTCGGCGTGTTCACCCCGAGTGCATTCAATCTTCCTGACTGCGACTCCAGCCTTCTCCTGAATCCATCCCACGCCATCGAGCTGGAGCGGGTCCACCCCACTTCGGCGACGGCGATCAATCGCGGAAAGGCCATGAACTCGAAGTCTTGAACCTTCACCAGCGTTTCCGACCAGAGCGGCGCTTCCACGCCAAGGATCGAACTCTCGCCCACTCCCGGAATGAACGTCGCGTGATCCCATTCATAGGCCGTCCTCAAACCGACAAACCCCGCCCAGTGAAGACCGAGCACGGTCGAGCTGTCGTACTTCATGTCGATATAAACCTTGGTGGCGGGCGACAGAATCACCTTGCCACCTCTCGACACATGCAGATCTGAAGAATCTCGCACCCAGTTCTGAACGATCGTCGTCGGCAAGAGTCGCGCTGGCGAGATCTCGCCCCAGCCGATCATCCGCTTGCCGTTGGCGTTCACGATTCCCTGCATCCGCTCGATGAATAGCCGGTACTGCGTCTGCGTGAGCTTCTTGACTTCATCGCCCCCGATGTGAAAGTACGGGCCCGGCGTAAGCGCCGAGATCTCGCGGACCACATCTTCGAGAATTGGATAGATCGCCGCGCTGTCCACGCATAGCGCGCTGAATCCCACGTCGATACCTGTGTACAACGGCGGTGACACCTTGTTGCAGTTGAGGTCGGGATACGACGCGAGCGCGGCGTTGGTGTGAGCCGGCATGTCGATCTCAGGGACGACCGTGATGAACCGGCTCGCCGCATAAGCGACGATGTCCCTGTAGTCGGCTTGCGTGTAGTAGCCGCCAGGTCCGCCGCCTACCTGTGTGCTGCCGCCGATCCTCGCGAGGTTCGGGCGCGACTGGATTTCGATTCGCCAGCCCTGGTCGTCGGCCAGATGCAAATGGAGACGGTTGAGTTTGTAGAGCGACATCAGATCGATGAAGCGCTTGACGTCTTCTGGTCCGAGAAAGTGTCG
>JAHFCS010000143.1 GCA_023249395.1 Gemmatimonadota bacterium | reverse complement strand
GGGCGACCTCACGATTGGCCCACATCCACGTCGGCCACCGCGAGAAACGGTGCAGAACCTCTTCCGCGCTTTCTCCCACGCCCCCTTTCACGTAGCGATTGATTCGGGCGCAATCCGGCCAGTCGCCTTCGACGGCGATGAACGAGAATGCCTTTTCTGTGATGAGGCGGCGCGAGATCTCCGTCCGCCATGTATAGAACTCGGACGTCCCGTGGGTTGCTTCGCCAAGCAGGACGAACCTCGCGTCTCCGATCATCTCCAGCAGCGGCTCGAGGTGAGTCGGTCCGTCGAGAGGGAGGGCGATGTTCTCGATCTCCGCAGCGAGTACGTCCTCTGCGGTGCGAGGGGCTTTGCGGACGAAAGCGTTCATTGAGTAGATCCCGTGACTTACTCAGAACTCCATGCAATTTCCGGGCGCCGCTTGCATGTGCTACGTCATATACGTCAGGGTGCTACGTACCATGGCGGATGGCGGGCCATCCCCCCGCGAGCGATCCTTAGCGCGTCTGAATTCAATTGAGACCAAAGTGCCAGTCACACCTACGGAAATCGCTCTCCTCAACTTTTACCGCGCCTCAGAGCTGCACGGCGGGCTCATACTCGGCCAGATGGTCAGGCGCACGCGCGACCCTCGGCTCATTCTGAGCCTCACCCGCCACAGCGCGGAGGACGTGATGCACGCCCAGCTCTGGACCGAGGCGATCATTGCCATCGGCGGGCGCCCCGCGCCGGTGCGCGACACCTACCAGACGCGCTATGCGGAGGCGGTCGGGACACCGCACACGCTGCTCGAAGTACTCGCACTCACCCAAATCTTCGAGCGGAGGGTGTACCGTCATTTCACGCTGCATCTGCGCGTGCCCGGAGTGCATCCCGTGGTGGCCGTGACTCTTAAGCGTATGCTCGAAGAAGAGCGCGGTCACCTCTCATGGGTGAAGCGGTGGCTCGACGAACAGGCGAAGAGCCGCGGCCAGGAAGTACGGAACGTCCTGCAACGCTTCGCGCTCGCGGACCAGCGGATTTACGAGGCGCTCTCGAGAGAGTACGGGCTCAGGTGGGCGGCGTGACCATGACCTCTGCTGTTGCGCCCCGAACACTGAGCGAGAATCACAGGGTCGCGCCCGCGCTCTTTGCCCTTGCCGGAAAGTGGAACTGGTGGCCGGGTGAACGCACCGGGCGGTCCACCATTAAGTTTGAGGCCTCACCGCAACCCGGGGCACATGCTGATTATCGCCGCACTCGTGGCTCTCTCGGCGATCCACGATTCCACAGTCCTCAAGCCGGCCGACTCGGTTCGTATCGCGATCCCGAGGGTCGCGCAGCGTCCGGTTCTGGATGGCCGCCTCGATGACCAGACCTGGGTAGAGGCGGCGAAGCTCACGGACTTCGTTCAGTACGAGCCGAACGATCTCCTTCGTGCGGAAGAGAAGAGCGTCGCGTATGTCGCCTATGACGCGGACTATCTGTTCCTGGCGTCTCGAGCATTCGAGTCGAAGCCGGGTCAGGTCCGCGCGACGGTTTTTCCGCGCGAGCGTGGCGGTGAAGGCGACGATCGCGTCACCGTCCTGCTCGACACCTTCCTCGACAAGCGGCGGGCCTTCGAGTTCAAGTCGAATCCGTACGGCATTCAGACTGACGGGATAAAGGTCGAGGGGCACGAAGGTGATCCGTCGCCCGACTTTGTGTGGTACTCCGCAGGCCGCGTGGACGAGCAGGGATGGTCGGTCGAGATGATGATCCCGTGGGCGTCGCTCCGTTTTCCCGCTGCCGACCCGCTTTCGATAGGGTTCAACGTGGCGCGAATCTTCGGGCGTAGTGGCGAGAAGGATTCCTGGATTGCCCGCCGCCGCGGGAATCCATGTGAGATCTGCCAGGAAGGCGTCCTCACCGGGATCTCGGGAATCAATCGGAAGCGGACTTTCGATATTCTGCCCTACGTCTCGGGCTCGCAGCTCGGCAGCCGCAGGTTCGCCGCCGACTCAGCCTTGGCGGGGGGCCAGTTCTTCGCGACGCGTCCGCCTCTCGATTTCGCGACCGCCACTCCGCGCGGTGCCGTCGGCGGGGACGTCAAGGTAGCGGTGACGACGTCGGCGATTCTGAACGCGACGCTCAATCCCGATTTCTCTCAGGTGGAATCGGACGACGACCAAGTGCGTGTTAATCAGCGTTTCACGCTGTTCCAGTCGGAGCGCCGCCCATTTTTCGTCGAAGGTCGCGATGCGTTCGAGATTCCGCGATCGATCGATGAAACGCGGAGCAACATCGGAGACTTGTTCTACTCCCGGGCGATCGTCGATCCGGCGGCGGGTGCAAGGCTGACGGCGAAACAGGGGAGGGTAACTCTCGCAACACTCTATGCTCGCGACGATCAGCCCGGCTATTTCACCTACAGCGGATTCGAATCCAGCGGCTATCGTCCTCTGCTTTCCGCGAATGCCGACGTCTTCGTTGCGCGCGCCCGAGCCGATATCCTCGCCGACTCCTGGGTCGGAGTCACCGGACTCGGCTGGCGCGCCGACAGGGCCCAGAATGGAATCGGGTCGATCGACGCGTCGCTGAGGCGTGGTGGAATTACGTTGAACGCGGAGGGCGGACTCAGCTCCGACCGCGCTCCACTCGACATCGCGACATCACCAGCGCTCGATGGAAAAACGAGGAACGGACTGTACTACCGCGCGCGACTCGCGCAGGCCGGAAAGAATCTCTATCTCGTCGCGCTCGCTTCGGGGGCGGATTCGACCTTCCGCGATCAGCTGGGACGATTCGCGCGCGTCGGGATCCAGCAGCTCGGTGGCAAGGCGGCGATCATCCAGTATCCGAGCACGAGACTCTTTCAGCGTCTCTCGCAGGGAGTGATGGTCACGACGGCGAGCGCGTTCGGCGGCGGGCTGCTCGACTACACCGTCACTCTACCCTTCGAATTCCAGTTTCAGAAGGCGACTCTGGTGACGGTCACACCGCTCCGGCAGCATCTCACCCTGTTCGGCCGGCGACTTTACATGAGTGGCATGTCCCTCGAGGCGAGCTCTCAGGCGTCACAGGTGATTTCCGCATCAGGCAGCATGTACATCGGCGATCGCGAAATCGTGGACCAGCTTCGCTCGCGCGTCGGCAGGGGATACAACGCGAGTTTGCAGCTCGTAGTCCGTCCGGTGCCGCAGGCGAGCGTCGAGATAAAGGGTCAGCGATCATGGCACGCGGATCGTTGGAGCAGTCCGTTGGTAGACGACGCGCGCATAGTGCGAGCGAAGGGCTCGTATCAGTTCAGCCGGCCGCTCGGCGTTCGGCTGATCGAAGAGTACTCGAACCAGTACGACACGCGTAATTCAAATCCATTCTATCGGCGAAGCGTTCGGCACGCACGCAGCGGACTCGTCAGCTACGAGCTGGGCCCGGCGTCGTTCCTCTATGTCGGCTATAACGAAGGCAGCCAGAACTTTGATCAGCCGATCGTGGATACCGGTGCGCGCCTTCGCACCGAGAGCCAGCTCTTCATGAAGCTTTCCTACCTCATGAGGCTCTGACAGCCACGCGACTCACGTCGCGAATCCGGTAAAACCGACGCACCCTGCACCGAGGTTGGCTAGCTCTCGAGGATGCCGTTCGACCTCACGAAGTCGGCGAGCTCACCACGCGAGCCAACGCCAAGTTTGACGAAGATGTTCGAGAGGTGGGTGCTGACCGTGCGTGCCGAGATGTCGAGGGCGGCACCGATTTCCTTGTTCGATTTCCTTTGCGCCACCATTCTGGCGATCTCGGTCTCGCGTCCCGTCAGGCCCGCCGCTCCCGGCGCAACCGAGCGCGCAGGGGGACGGATTCCGAGAAGGCGTAGCTCGTCTCTTACCTTCGACAGCTCACCCGCAGCACCGAGGCGTGCGAAAACGTCATGCGCCTTCTTCAGCTCCTTTGTCGCACCCTCGCGGTCGCCGCTGTCGCGTAGCGCCAGAGCGAGAACCCGTCGCACTCTCGCCGCAGTGTCGGGGTAGGGAATCGCCTCGAGCGATTCTATTGCGGAGCGCAAGAGAGGCTGCGCTCCAGCGGAATCCTTGTCCCTGAAAAGGCAAAGCATGCCGTCGCATGCGTCGGCGATCGCTAGCCCTAAGCGGTTGTTCAAGCGCGTCGCATCGCGCCGCATTCGCTCGCAGTGCATTGCGGCACGCTTGAAGTCCTGACTCCAGAGCGCCGCCTCGCCCACCACCGGCAGCAGCCATTGCAGCGACCATGCGACGTAACCGGCGCGATCGGCTATCGCGAGTCCCGCTTCACCAAGGCGTATCGCTTCTGCAAAGTCGTCGGTCTCGAGGTGATATGCGGCGAGTCCCATATGGGCCGGCACAACGGTTGGCACGTCGCGATGCTCGACCGCGCCTTTCCCCGCCCCGGACAGCTCCCACGCCCGGTCGAAGTAGCTCTTCGATCTGACGAGGTCACCGCGCCACAGGTAGATCAGCCCGGTCCAGACGAGAAGTCGCGGAAGAAGCAGGCGCTGACCCAATGCCTGCGCGAGCGCGATTGTTCGCTCACCGGTCGCGATGCCGACGTCCCAATCGCCCACGGTGGACGCATACTGAATTGAAATCTCCGCCGTCCAGACGGGCAGCAGCGGAGACCGGAGCTGCTCCTCCAGCCGCTCGCATTCCGCGATGTGTGCCGCAACCGCGGGTGCGTCGGTGGTCAATCCCGCCAGCAGCCCCATTCCCCAATGCGCTGTCCACGCAAGCATCCTGTCACCGGAGCTCTCGGCGAAGGCCATCGCCTTCTCGCCATGTTCGCGCGCGACACTCGCCGGACCTGTCCAGGCATACAACAAAAGGAGCGCCCGATGTGCCCGAGCGAGCAATGCCTGGTCTCCTGTCTGCTGGGCTGCCATGAGCGCGCCTTCCACCTCGGCCTTGGCGGCGTCGAGACGACCGAGGTCCTGGAGACAGATTCCCTTCGCCAGATGTAGCCGCACGAGCAGTGCTTTATCCGACGATCCCTGTCCGGCCCGGAGTCCCTCGGCATAATGCGCGAGGGCATGATCGTAGCGGCCGCTCCAGTAGCAGGCGAGACCCATGCGGTGCTCGATCCACGCGAGTCCTGAAAGATCGCCAACCTCTGCGGCGCGCTTCCTCGCGATCGACCAGAGCTCAAGCGCGCCTTCATAGTCGCCCAGCCGCTGACGGGCTCGCGCAAGGTTCCTGACGATCTCGTCGTGATCCTCTACCTCCTCGCCGCTCGCTTCGATCTGTTCCAGCGCGCTGCTCAGGTAGCTGGCGGCTTCGCGGTTTGCATACGCCGCGAGGACGGCGCGTCCAGCCTCGCTCAGATACCGAATCGCCTTTGGCGCGAAAGTGTGGGCGCGGGAAAAATGGAGCGCGAGCTCGCCGGCGTGAGCGTGGCTGCGGTTGCCATAAAACATCTCGAGAGCTTCGCCGACGCTGGCGTGAAGGAGCCGGGCGCGGGCACTGCCCAGCGCGCTGTATGTCACTTGCTGGAGAATCGGATGCGTAAAATCGTAGCTCGCGCCGGCGGCACTGTCGCGCTCCTCGAGAATGCGCAGTGCGGCCAGCTCATCGAGGGCCCCCACCAGCGCTGACTCGCCCATCGAGCAAACGGCCAGCAGGCGCTCGAAGGTCACACTCGTTCCGATGACGGCGGCGAGATTGGCGATCTCGCGCGAGCCCTGTGACAGCCGGTCGAGCCGGCCCGCGACGGCGTCGCGGATTGTCGCGGGGAGTTTGAGCGATTCGACTTCCCACCCGGTCCACCGACCGTCCCGGCATATGAGCGCTCCCGACTCGATCAGCGACTTGAGCGTCTCCTCGACGAAGAACGGGTTGCCGCGGGTCCAACCAAACAACAGCGCGGTAAATGGCCGGATGGTCGTCGGGTCGACCGCGAAGATCTTCTGGAGCATCTCGGCGACCTCGGCTTGCGTGAGCGGCTCGAGGCGGCATCGGGTTGCGACACCCAGTCGAAGGAGCGATTGCTCGGTTGTCCGAAGAACGGTATTGCCATCACCTTCGGTGTCGTTGTAGGTCGCGATCAGAGCGATTCGTTGTCCTGTTATCTGTCTGGCGACGAAATG
>JAHFCS010000142.1:1945-6111 GCA_023249395.1 Gemmatimonadota bacterium | reverse complement strand
CAACGCAGCCGAGGCGCCGAGAGCGCGGGCTTCGAACAACTGCACCGGCGCGATGTGAAAGTCCTTTCTTAGAATGGGAAGCCCGCTCGAGTGCGCAGCAATCCGGAGGTCGTCATCATGGCCTCCGAACCGGTCCGGCTCGGTGAGAACCGAGATCGCTGACGCACCTCCCTGACGGTATGCGACGGCTTGATACTCGGCGTCGAGCCCGGAATTTATCTCCCCCCGGGAAGGCGAAGCGCGCTTGATCTCGGCGATTAGAGCCACGTCGGCACCCCGGAGCGCAGTCTCGAGCGAAGACACGGGACTCGCTGCGAGGGCTGCCTGCTCCAAGCTACTGAATGACGCTTCCAGGGCAGCCGCACGTGCCGAGGCCGCTGTTACCAGCTCTCCCAGGGTGCCCCGGGGTGGATCCCACGCCGATTTCACTTGCGTTTCGGGTATTGTTCGGATATCCTTTGAATTCGGCAAATGTTCGGTTCCGGCTGCCGGCCGAAGGCAGGACCCTAATCGAGGGAAAGATATGTCGCTCACCAAACGCCAGCGGG
Source organism: Gemmatimonadota bacterium (assembly GCA_023249395.1). Classification (GTDB taxonomy): domain Bacteria; phylum Gemmatimonadota; class Gemmatimonadetes; order Gemmatimonadales; family Gemmatimonadaceae; genus UBA4720. The sequence continues at coordinate 5,563 of JAHFCS010000142.1, read as the reverse complement.
AAATTCTCACCTATCTCTCCGAGTATTCGGAGGAACAGGGCTATGCCCCGAGCTTCGAGGAGATCGCGGGCAAGTTCGGATATAGATCGCTTGCCACTGTGCACGAGCACCTGAGCAACCTGGAAAAGAAGGGCTACATAAAGCGCGAGTACAACGAGAGCCGGGCAATTGAAGTGCTGCCGTCGGAGATATATCCGAGGGCGCTTCAGCTGCCGCTGGTCGGAACGGTCGCCGCGGGGTTCCCCATCGAGGCCATCCAGACGCAGGAGTCGATCGGCGTCCCCGATGACCTCGTGCGCCGAGACGGAAATCATTACGTCCTGCGCGTTCGCGGAAACTCGATGATCGATGAGCAGATCCGCGACGGCGATTTCGTGGTCGTCAACGAGCGCCATGCCGCAGACAACGGCGAGATGGTGATCGCTCTCGTAGACGGCAACTCGGCGACGGTCAAGAAGTTTTATCGCGAGCGGGACGGGCGGATTCGACTACAGCCGGCAAACGAAGCGATGATGCCCATCTACGTCCACGAGAATGACATCTCGATTCAGGGTGTAGTGGTCGGTGTCATTCGACGCTGCTGACCGAATCCTTCAGCGTCCGTCGTAAGCTGTCTTGAGCCGCTCAAGCGCGGCGAGGCCCGAGCCTCGATCGAGAGCGGCCTGCGCCCTCGCGACGCCGTCGGCATAGCTCGCGACGCTGCCACTCACGTAGATCGCTGCCGCGGCATTCATCACCACTGCAGCGCGGGCGGCGGCCCCGTGGTCACCCCCTACGCTTTCACAATCACCGCCGCCGAGCACATCGGTCACGATCCTCGCGTTGTCTCGCGAATCACCGCCCGCGAGCCCGCTCGAGCTGAGGCCCGCATAGCCGAATTCCCCGGGATCGATTGTCCATTCGGTTACCGAGCCATTCCAAACCTCGACGACATGCGTCGGACCCAGTGGCGAGATCTCGTCCAGGCCGGGCTCACCATGCACTACGAGAGAATGAAGCGACCCCAGCTCGAGGAGCGCACCGGCAAGGATCGGAACGCGCTGCGGGTCAGCTACTCCGACTACCTGTCTCCGTGCTCCAGCGGGATTCGCCAGCGGTCCGACGACGTTCATGACAGTCGGTATTGCCAGCTCGCGCCGCACTGGCCCGACGTGGCGCATCGCGGGGTGCATCAGCGGAGCATACATGAAGACGATTCCCGCGCGATCGAGTGCGGCTTCCATCGTCTTCACCGGGACTTCGATTGTGACGCCGAGGGCTTCGAGCACGTCGGCGCTTCCGCATCGCGATGTGAATGAGCGGTTGCCGTGCTTCGCTATCCGCACACCCGCGCCCGCTGCCAGCAACGCGGCGGCAGTGGAGATATTGAACGTCGTCACAGCACCGCCGCCGGTACCGCAGGTATCGACGAGACTGTCCGGATCACTCGCCGTGAGGCAGACCATCACCTCTCGCAGCGCTCGAACCACACCAGCGACAATCTCCGCGCTTTCGCCGCGCACGCGCAGCCCGGTGAGCATCGCCGCCACCTGCAGCGCGGTCGCCTCTCCTCTCATGATGACGCCGAAAGCATCGGCCGCATCCTGCGCGGACAGAGGCAAGTGATGGGCAAGCTTGACGATTGCCGCCTGGAGCGGTGATGGTGCCGGCACAGTGGTCATTATCCGAGGTCGTTAACTGCGTGCGCTGAAGGCAGCGCGGATTCTCCTCAGGATTTCTTCCGCATCGCTGCCATCATCGAGCGCTCGCTCAATTTCGTAGAGCGTGCGCCCCTGATTGCGCGCCAGCTCGCCCTGAGAATGGAGCTCGACGTGGGCCTCTTCGAGCCGGCTCACTGCCTGCGCCACCTGCTCTTCGACCGCCGTCAGCCGCGCGGCACGTGCAAGGGCCTCCTCGGCTGCGTTGGCCAGAGACCGCTCGAGCTGGGCGATGCGCGCCGCAGCGGCCTCCTCGGGCGATCCGTTCTGTGCGCGGGCCTGGTCCAGCTCGAGCTTGAGCCCCCGCATCACATTGTTGTACTCGGCGTGAATGTCCCTCGTGAGCTGCTCCAGTGCCTGCACAGCTTCGAATCGCGCATCGTGCTCGGCAATCCGCTCGAATGCGAGGGCAAACAGGTCAATCGCGGGGGACAACCTCTCGATGACTCGGTTGCCAAATCTCCTTCGCGACTCATAGACGGCGACGAAGCCGACGAGCTCACCGTCGAGCGTGAGCCCTCGAATGGACAGGATGCCGCCACCCTGCTGAGGCGTGAGACCCAGCAGCTTGAGATAGTCGTCGGACTCTGCGCCGAAATCCGCGAAGGTGGCGGCGGAGTGAAGCGCGCGCCGGATAGGAGCCGGCAGGTGATCAACCGAGATGTTCAGCGGCGTTCTTCCGACGCTGCCGGAAGCCTGAGGCGTCAAACGCTCGGTAATCAGCAGCCGGCGGGAATCACAGAGGAACAGAGCCAGCTGTGCCGATCGCTCGATGTCCCAGGCCTCGTGCTGCAGGAGCGTCAGCGCAGCGTCAGCGTCGCGCGCTGTTGAAAGTACGGTGGCGAGAGTCGCGAGAGTGCGAGGCGGCATTGGGTCCGAAGCGTTGATCGCGATGCGCGGTATGCGCCATCTTCGAGTTTGACCTTTGCCTCAGTGAAAGTCAATCGTTGCCCGCACGGAGAAAGCCGTCAACCCTCGCGGCGATTTCGCGCTCGCGGTAACTTCAGCCATGACGTCACGCTGCGTACAGCTTGTGCTGCAGTACGACGGGGCGCGCTTCGCGGGGTGGCAGCGACAACCTGATGAAAGAACCGTACAGGGGGTTCTCGAGGACGCGTTGTTCAGGTTGTGCCGGACACCTGTGTCCGCGCTCGGGGCTGGACGGACCGATGCGGGAGTGCACGCGCGCGGACAGGCCGCCGGCGTGAGGGTTCCGGACAAATGGACGCCGGCGACCCTGCGGCGCGCGATGAATGCAGTACTGCCAGACGACGTCTGGGTGAAGCAGGCGTTCGAGATGCGCGACGACTTTCACGCGCGGTACGATGCGACCTCGCGAACCTACTGCTACCTGGTAGGCACGGACGAGGAAGCGGATTCTCCATTCAGGAGAAATCGGGAGCTGGCGTGGCGGCGTCCAGTTGACAGGGCGGCACTCGAAACGGCTGCCACCGAGTTCAAAGGTGATCATTCATTTCGCGCGTTTGCCGTAAAGGGAACCGCGCCGGACAACGACGACCATCATTGCATTGTCTACGAATCCGCGTTGAGCGATCGGCTCGGTGGACTCGAATTTCAAGTGAGGGCGAACCGCTTCTTGCATCATATGGTCCGATTTATTGTGGGGACGATGCTCGATATTGCCGCCGGCCGGCGCGATCCCGCCGTGGTGAAGGCCCTGCTCGATTCGGAGGACAACCACGATGCTTCTCCCCCTGCCCCGGCGCACGCGCTTTACCTGGAACGCGTCGAATATCCACCTGAGCTCTATCTTTCATTTACATGAACATCTTTCTCGAAAGCGTAGAAATAGATGAAATCCGCCGGGCCTCGTCCGCAGGCTTCGCCGACGGCGTTGTCTTCTCCCAATCGGCGCACGACGGCAGCGGCGCCCCGGGGGACGCGCGCGAAGCCATAGCCG
>JAHFCS010000142.1:0-1935 GCA_023249395.1 Gemmatimonadota bacterium | reverse complement strand
TCGCCCAGGAATTCGAAATCCCGGTGTGCGTCGAAGTCGGAGCGGTCAGCTCTGAAGATATGTACAACGCTGCACGCGAGCTGGCGAAGATCTCCGACAATGTAGTCGTGCAGATTCCATTGGTCGAGGATTCGCTCGTACCGATGCATCGCCTAAACGCCGAAGGAATAGGGATCTGCGCCACCTACGTATTCAACGGTGCGCAGGCCGTGCTGGCGTCGAAGGCCGGAGCGTCGATGGTTCGGATCTCGCTGCACGAGCTGGAGGCGCAGGGACAAACCAGCAGCGACGCGGTGAGCGAGATTCGGTCTCTGCTCGCCGCGAGCGAGTGCGAATGTGACGTGATGGTCGCTTCCCCCCGAACGACGACGCAATTCACGGAGTGCATAGCTGCCGGGGCGCAGATCGTCTGCGTCGAGCCCGATGTGCTTCGCTCGCTTCTGCTGCATCCTCTCACCGACCGCGCCCTCGACCGTTTCCTCAGCAGCCTGAGCAAGCGACCACGTCCACACGCAGAGCAATGAAGCGATCGCTGACGATGCTCGCGCTGGCGCTCCTGGCCGCGTGCGAGGACAAGGGACTGCCGGCGGCGCAGGCAACGCAGCTTCCGGCGCAGCGAACGGAAGAGATTTCTTCCGGGCGCCGCACCGCCATCACCGCAGCGGTCGCGCGCGTTGCTCCCAGTGTGGTGACGGTTCAGACCGAAGTCGTCGAGCGCGTGCCAGCCGACGTCTTCGAGCAGTTCTTCGGCGGAAGATCGGGGACGCGGTCGGCCGCCGGGCTCGGCTCCGGGTTCATCGTCCGCGAGGACGGAGTCATCGTCACCAACGCCCATGTCGTGAGCGGCGCAGCGCGCATCTCGGTCGCCCTCAAGGACGGAACCACTTATCCCGCGAAGCTGCTCGGAGCCGACGAGACGAACGATCTCGCCGTCATCAAGATCGACGCCAAGGGACTGCCCGTCGCTCCACTCGGCAACTCGTCCAATCTCCTCGTCGGCGAATGGGCGATCGCGATCGGAAATCCTTACGGCTTTCTTCTGGCCAACACCGAGCCGAGCGTTACCGCCGGTGTCGTGAGCGGCACGGGGCGGAATCTGGCAACGGAGAGCGAAGGCGCCGGAGTCTACGTCGACATGATTCAGACTGACGCCTCGATCAACCCGGGCAATTCAGGAGGACCGCTGGTCAACGCACTCGGCGAAGTGATCGGCGTCAACAGCTCGATCTTCTCGCCAAGCGGAGGCTCGATCGGGCTGGGATTTGCCATACCGATCAATCGCGCCCGCAGAGTGACGGAAGACCTTCTCGCCCACGGGGTGGTACGGCGTCCGTGGATCGGCATCAAGCTCCAGCTGGGAAACGTGTCGTCCGCCCGCGACATGGTGAACCACGGAGTCGTCGTCAGCGCTGTCGTGCCTGCGTCACCCGCTGCACGCGCGGGAATCCAGCCCGGTGACATGCTCGTGCAATCCAGGGATCGATTGCTGCACAATCCGTATGATTGGGAGGCTGAGCGCCTCGAGCTGCGCGTCGGCGAGGACGTGCCCCTCGTTCTTCGCCGCGGCGGACAGCAGGTTCACGTCAATGTTCGAGTTGCCGACCTGCCTGAGGTGAACGCCCCCAAGGTCACTGTCCTCCGGGAGATTCAGCTGGTCACACTGACGCCTGCAATCCGCGCCGAACGCAGCATCCGCCGTGCGAATGGCGCGCTCATCCAGACCGTGTCGCAGAGAGTTGCCGACCAGCTCGGCATTCAGGCAGGGGACGTCATCCTCCAGGTCAATCGAGTCCCGATCGCGGATGCGCAATCGGCGGCGCGCGCCCTCGATTACTACGCCGGCCGCGGTGCAATCGTCATGTACATCGAGCGTGGCGGCCAGGTGTACACGACCGAATTCGTGATTCAGTAACGTGAACGACAGCTACTCCTCCC
>JAHFCS010000141.1 GCA_023249395.1 Gemmatimonadota bacterium | reverse complement strand
CCAGTTTCTTGCTCAGCGACTTGGCCTGGCCACCCTTAAGCAGCCCGGCAGCCTCGAGCTGACCCACCCAGGCCGACAGCTCCTCGATGGGCGACCAGCTCACCACAGCCCACACCGGCGTGGCGGCTTTAAGTGCGAGGCCGGCGGTGTTACCTATGAAGACTGCCGGAATCCCAACCGGAGAACCAATCATCGTGACCAGGGTGTCGCCGAGGTCGGGGCGCTGGTACACCACGACGCCGACGGCGCCTGTTGCCGCCGCGTTCGCCGCCTTCAGCGAAAACGGGCACCCTCCCCGTGCGATAAGGGCGACCGTGCCGGCAGGGAATCCCGCAAAATTGGACGCATCGCAGCCATAGAAGGCCACCCGTATGATGACGCCGTCGAATGTGCGGCCGGGCAACCCTGAGACCGGTGGCCCGATCAAGCCGTCCTGTGCAAAAACGGGCGCCGACAAGGCGCTGCTCGTGACCGTCAGGTTGCCAATCGTGGAGGTGTCGAGCACCGCCGCAGGTGGTGTCGTCGCCAAGGCGAAATCGGGCCTGACAATGAACTTCGGTCCTACAACGAACTCCTTCGCGTGATCGGAGCATGCCACCAATCCCGTAACTACTATCGCTAAGATGCACCAGCGAAGAACAATCCGGTTCATGGGGAATCCCTCGAGTTGGTCGAAGTCAGACCGCGGGTAGCGCGATGATGGCGAGTACCGACGCGGCGTCAGTAAGGAAATGCTGGATTCTATGTAGGGGATCGGCTCACGCCGTCGATCCGTGTCCTACGCAGTCCGTCGGAGAGGTACGCCAACAGGCGATTTTCGGAACCGTGGACGGTATGTTGTTGTGGTACAACTTCGCCCCCGTAGCTCAGGTGGATAGAGCAGCGGTTTCCTAAACCGTTGGCCGGGTGTTCGAGTCACCCCGGGGGCACTCATTTGGAGATCTGAGTCTGTATCTTGTGAGGGTGATACTCTCACTCGTCGGTCCACCCGTTAACCATTCCCAATGACATCGCCGAATTTCAAAAGCCGCCATACAGCAGACAATCGTCTGGAGATGATATCCGATTGGCTCCAGCTCCACAGCAGGCAAGTGAGTTGGGCAGTCATCGGCCTCGCTGCCGTAGTCGGCGGCGGGTGGTTCTACATCCGGTCGCAAAACCTCAAGGCCGAGCGGGCGGAGTGGGCGTATTACGCCGCACAGCAGTCGATGGCCTCGGGCAACATGCCCCTCGCCGAGTCTGACCTCCGAAAGATGATCACGCGCTACGACGAGACGCCCTCCGCGATGCAGGCCCGGCTCACCCTGGCCCAGCTGCTTTACGACCAGGGCAAATTCCAGGAGGGGGTCACGGAGCTCATACAAGCCCTTCCGAAGCTCGAGTCGTCGAAGGACTTCGGGTCATCGGCGCGCCTGCTGGCGGCCGCCGGATATGAACAACTCAAGAAATTCGCCGAGGCGGCGGCTGAGTACGAAGCAGCCGCGAAGACGGCGAGGTTTGATGAGGATCGCCAACGCTATCAGTCGATGGCTGCCTACTCGTATCTGACAGCGGGTCGAAGGGACGACGCGAAGAGGATCTGGACAATCCTTGCTGCCGACTCGAAGGGAACGGTTGCTGGCGAGGCGCGTGTGCGGCTTGGCGAGCTGACGGCCGCGCCTCAGCCGAAGAGCTAGATCAGGTCAGGGGAGGCTGGAGTTACGGCTCCCTGCGGGCTTGTAAGTCTCCCGGCCAACAACGTATAATATATGTTATGTAAACCACCCACAGTGGAGAAATGTGGAGAAACTTCTTCTCTTCAGTGCTTGCGTTGCTCCTATCCCCTTGGCGAATAAGGAGGTTACAGCGCCAAACTGAGGATGATTCCGCCTCGGTCAGCCCGTGTGCACGAACTGCCCAATGAAGACGAGCTCAGCGCTTCCGCGTAGCGACGGATGCCAGACGTCGCCTTCGCGGCCAAGCCTTACAGTCAGTGTTCGCGCCGATCTCGTCACCAGCCGGACCGGCGAGGCAGCCCTTCCCCAGGCCTCGAGCAGAATCGCGGAAGCTGCCGCTCCAGTCCCGCACGCGAGGGTCTCACCCTCGACGCCGCGCTCGTAGGTTCGAATCATCCAGCTGCCGTCGCTTGCGCGTGCGACGAAGTTGACGTTCGCCCCCATCGCCAGGGATCGATCCCGGCGGATCCTCGAGCCACGCCCCACGACGTCGACCGTGGCAACATCAGGGACCTCGATTACTACATGAGGCACGCCCACCACGGTATACCCAAGCCTTTGCTCGGAACCGGTAGGCTCGATTGCCGCAAGATCGGGCTGCACCTCTGTGACAGCCTCCAGGTCGATCTCGGGCAGCCCGTCTACCAGACGAGCCGCCACGTCACCGGCGTCGGTTCGGACTATGACGCCATCGTCGCACGGCGCACCAAGAAGCTCAGCCAGCCGCACAGTGCACAACGTCGCGTTGCCGCAGAGCTCGCCGCCCGAGCCATCACTATTGTAGTAGCGGATCGTTGGGGCTTGCGGGTCCGACCGATCGAAGAATACCACACCGTCGGCTCCGACTCCTGTGCCACGGGCGCATATCTCCTGGATGGCCGTTGGCGTTGAAAGATCTCCAGGAGGCCCATCACGCAGGTCGAAGAAGACAAAGTCGTTCCCCGACCCGCTCATCTTGTAGAACGGTCTCCCGACGCGAATCAGACCTTTCGCCACAGACCCCACCACCGAAGTCGCCATACCATCCACACCGCTTCGCGCACTATACGCTTCGACATCTTGCTCGCGCCGTGCGTGCGGTCCACGAACACGATCGGAACCTCGACGATGCGGAATCCTTTCTTCCACGCCCGGAAGCTCATCTCGATCTGGAATGCGTACCCGTTCGAGCGGACGTCGTCTAGATTGATCGCCTCGAGCACCTCACGCCGAAAGCACTTGAAGCCACCGGTCGCATCGAATACCGGTAATCCGGTGATCGCCCGGGCATAGATGTTCGCACCATAGCTGAGGAAGAGCCGGCTCATCGGCCAGTTAACGACGTTGACTTCCCCATTCAGATACCGGGATCCAAGGACCAAATCCGCTGTCTTGATTGCGTCGAGAAAATCCGGAAGTCTCTCCGGCGCATGCGAGAAATCAGCGTCCATCTCGAAGATCAACGTGTAGTCGCGCGCCAGCGCCCACTTGAAGCCGGCAATGTAAGCGGTTCCAAGTCCGAGCTTTCCGGCGCGATGAATGACGTGAATCCGCGAATCGGCGGCCACCATGCCGTCGACCACGGCGCCCGTTCCGTCAGGCGATCCATCGTCCACCACGAGAACTTCGAAGGAGGGATCCTGAGCGAGAATCGCTGGAACGATCCGCGCAACATTATCCCTCTCGTTGTAGGTCGGGACTATGACAAGCGCTTTCTCAGTCAATCAGTCTTCGCTCCCCGAGCACTCCCGCCCCGATGAGGAGCAACGCGACAACGAGTGCAATCAGTGTGATGAATTTTCCGGTGGTGTACGCCGCGCTCTTGAAGGAGAGCTCGACGTCGCGCGCACCTTCGGGCAACTGCACCCCGATGAGCGAGAAATCCGCCCGCGCGGTGACCGCCGGCTTCCCATCCGCGGTGGCTTCCCAGCCGGGATAATAATTCTCGCTGACGACGAGTGCCGAGCCGCGAGGAGCAGGCGCGTCCAGGCGAATGGATACCCTGCCCGGCTCGTAATGTTTGACCGATGCCTGCACCGCGAGCGGCTCAGGGTGGGCGGTCACATTTGCGACGCCGGCCACGGCCGCGGCAGTGTCGAACAGTCCCGCCCTGCGCACGTCGAAGCGCTGATCGAGCACTGTTCCGAGCACGGCGTCGTCCGGAGCCTTGACGATGATCGGTGTTATCCACGCGTAAGGGCTCTCGCCGGGCAACCGGTAAAGAAACTCCCCTATTCCCGATGCATCCGGCGCCGGACCGGCGACGAGCGCGGCTCCCGGAAAAACACCCGACGCGTCGGCGGCGTTGGTGAGCAGGAACTGCGCGTTGAGAAGATGCCAGATGTTGGGATTGATCAGTTGCCGATACCCTTCGCGACGGCCGAGCAGCTGGTCGTAGCGCCCGATCTGATTTCCATGGTAGCCGAGTACGTTCCGAATGCGGTGCACCATGAGCCCGTCGCCCTCGAGGATCGGGTCTCGCACGCCAATCGGAGCAAGCGGAACGGCGACCACCCTGGCGGGCTGCGGCTGTCGCTTCAGGTAGTCGATCGTCGGGTCGGAGGCAAAGAGCTGCGCGGCCGGTGCGGAAAAGACCCAGTAGAAACGGAGGATCGTCCACAGATCAGCCGCGGCGAGCAGAGAAATCGCCCACCCGAAGACTGTCGAGCTGATCTTCCCGCGCTGCACGAACAGCACGAGCGCAACGCAGCCGACGACGAACGCGAACGAGCGCCACGCCCCAATCATGAGGTTGAGGGAGTTGGCAATTGCCCGGTCGATCATCTGCTCCCCCGCCAGACCCTCGGCGATCGACGTCAGGATTCCGGTAGAGGCGAGCAGCGCGACTACTATCGCGAAGCCCAGCCATCCGTAGAGATAGCGCCGGTTTATCGCGCCATCGAGCGCGCGATCCACTCCCGCCGCGGAGAGGACGGCAAGAGCGAGCGATCCAACAAAGAAAACGGAGTTGGGCGCGCGGAAGAATTTCGTCCCAGGTACCAGCGCGTACGGGATATGATAGAAAGGTGTGTGAGAGCCAAGCGCCCACAGCGTTGCAACGACGAGCATAATCGCCCAGAAGCGGATCTGCCGGCGGTGCGGGTTAGTCCTGAATCCGGAGAACGCGGCACCGGCCATCACGAGCACCACTGCCCCAACGTAGTCGCTGTGAAAATGAATTCCGCTCACGCCCCAGTACGCTTCCAGCATCCCGGTGAACTGCGGCACGTACGCATTGAACAGCTCGGGCGGTGGCCATGCGTAAGACGTCGCCGTGGCGTAATCAGCGAGACCGCCTGCACGAGGTGACCACGCGACATACTCGCGGACCGGGAGATACTGAATCGCTCCCATCAGTCCGCCGATCACCACCGCTCCCAGCGCGAAGCCCAGCCGGATGACCGCGTCGCGACCGGAAATCTCGTTTCGTCGCCACGCCGATACCGCGAGAAATAGCGCGTATGCGGCGGAGGAAAGGAGCAGATACTGGAGCAACTGAGGATGAGGGCTCAACACGACGAGACCGATCACGAGCGCAAGCACTCCCCAGCTCCAGCGTTTGAAATCCAGGATGCCGACGAGCAGCATCCACAGCGCGAGCGGAAAGAGAGCGCTCACGAACAGCTTTCCGTCGTGGCCGGGCGACACGAGCGACGCCACCTGGCCGCCCATCATGTACGCCACCCCGCCAAAGAGCGATCCGAAGAATCCGAACCCCGAAGCGCGGAGGAACAGGAAGGTGAAGAGACCGGCGAGAAAAACGTGGATGATGAATCCCCACGTCATTGCCACGTCGGTCGGCAGAAGCATCCTCAGAAGAAAGGTGGGATAGAAGATGTCGCCGTGCATCGCGGCCACGAACGGCATCCCGCCGAAGAGATAGGGATTCCACAGGGGAAAATGATGGGTGGTCCGCAGCATGCCGGCCGCGAACTCGCGGAATGCATAGCCGGCTATGTACTGATCGCTGTTGGGACCGACGAGAAACTTTCCGGCGAGGGCGGGAAAGCCCAGTGACATCGTAAGGATTGCGTACGTGAGCGCGGCCCAGAGGAGATGGTGGGGCGGCGCCCTTACGCTCGTCGCCGTAACGGTGGGCTGCGCGGCATCGCGAACGGCATGTTTCGTGGCTGTCCCCTCCCCGTCTCGCGGCGAGCCGCTGGTGCGTTTCATGAGGTCTTCTGGATCGTGTTGGACGAGCGCCGCGCGAGCGCAAGATAAATGAATCCCGGCAGCAGCTCGACGACCGTCAGCCAAAGTCGTGACGCGACCGCTACGGCAAACGCGTCGGCCTGGCTGGCGAGTCCCAGGCGCACCATTCCCGCCACCAGGGCGCTCTCACGTACGACAACGCCGCCGGGGGCGAACAACGCGAGAAAGCCGATGATGTAGGAAGCGGCATAAACTGCGATGTACGA
>JAHFCS010000140.1 GCA_023249395.1 Gemmatimonadota bacterium | reverse complement strand
GTGTTGCGCAGATATCTCGCGGCGAGGGTAGAGGGAATCCACCGGTCGCAAACGACTCCCGAGCTGATCGCTGCCGCCGCGCCCGTTCACGCCCACGCCTCCGGCCTCGCGCGACTTCTCTCCGAAGCCGATCTGGTGAAGTTCGCTCGCCAGCGCGTGTCTCCGTCGGAGGGGCAGGCGCATGGTGCCGACGCGCGCGCAATCACGCGCCGCGTAGAGGATCACTTCCTCGAGCTGGAGAAGGAAGAAACGGAGAGGCGCGCGGCATGAACTTACTTGGCCTCTTGGAGCTTCAGACGCCGTGGGCTCTGCTGCTGCTCCTCGCGCTTCCAGCATGGTGGCTCTGGCGGAGGCGGCATTCCCCCGGCGCCATCGTCTTCTCTCGTACTGGCGTGCTCGCAAAGGGACCGCGCGCGGGACAGTTCGTCGCGAGAGCGATCTTCGTCCTGCGCAACGTCGCGCTCGCCGCGCTCATCATCGCGCTCGCGCGCCCGCGGACCGGCGCGCGCGTCGAGAACATAACGACATCGGGCATCAACATCGTCCTCGCGATCGATCTGTCGAGCTCGATGCTGGCAGAGGATTTCCGTCCGAGCAACAGACTCGAAGTGGCGAAGGCGAAGGTGAAGCAGTTCATCATGGCGAGGCAATCGGACCGCATCGGCATTGTCGCATTCGCCGGCGAAGCCCTTACGCAGGTCCCGCTCACGACGGACTACAACGTCATCCTCAAGTCCGTGGATAATCTCCAGGCAGGGCAGCTCGAGGACGGGACGGCGATCGGAACGGGAATCGCTACGGCCGCCAATCGCCTCCGCGATGCTCCGGGCCGCTCGCGGGTGATGATCGTCCTTACCGACGGCGTGAACAATCGTGGAGATGTTGACCCGCTCTCCGCCGCGAGAGCTGCAGCGGTGTACGGCATAAAGATCTACGGCATCGGTATCGGGAGCGAAGGGTTCGCCCCCGTGCCAGTGGGCCGCGATGTCTTCGGGCTACGCTTCGAGAATCAGCCGGTGCAGATCGACGAGGCACTGCTTCGTCAGATCGCAGCGCTGAGCGGAGGCAGATATTTTCGCGCGCGCGACGCCGCGGCACTCGAAGCCATCTATTCCCAGATTGACCGTCTCGAGAGAGTGCCCGTTCAGTCGCGGTCGTATGTCCGCTACACGGAGCTGTATCGCTGGTTCGTCGGCCTCGCGCTTCTCGCTCTCCTCGGCGAGCTCGGGCTGGTAGCATGGAAGGCGCCGATACCATGATTAGCTACCTGCGTTATTTCAGCTGGTCCTGGGCGCTTCCGCTGATTGTGGTGCTGCCACTGGCGACGGCCTGGATGGTGATGCAGGCGCGGCGGGTTCACGCCCGACGCCTGTCACACCTTGGCACGCCGCAAATGATTGCGCGACTCGCTCCGGCGACTGTCCGCGTGTCGCGATGGCGGCCTTTCAGTCTCGGGCTCGCCGTCCTGTTCGCTTCGATCGCCTTCGCAGGGCCGCGGTGGGGAATCGAGCGCACCGTGGTGCGGCAGGCGGGCATCGACGTCGTCCTCGCTCTCGACGCCTCGAACTCGATGTTGGCGCGAGACGAAAAGCCCGACCGCCTCACGAAGATGAAGGAGGTTGTGGACCGTCTGCGCCAGCTCTCGCCCAACGACCGGTTTTCCTTGGTGGCATTTGCAGGATCGGCCTATGTCCTTAGTCCAATGACAGTTGACGAGGCTGCCATAAATCTCTTTCTAGACAATCTCGACCCCACGGTCGTGGGCCAGGCCGGAAGCTCAGTCGCCAGCGCAATCACGATGTCGCTGCGTCTCCTCCAGTCGTCGAAATCCGATGCCGAGCGCGCGATTGTGGTGATGAGCGACGGTGAGGGGTTCGAGGATAAGCAGGCAGTGGTCGATGCGGCGAAGCAAGCCGGGGACGCGGGAATAACGGTGATCACGGTCGGGTTCGGCACGCTTGCAGGTGCCACTATTCCGGTGCGGGAGAACGGCATCGTGACACAGAAGCGGGACCAGAATGGGCAGGTGGTCGTGACGCACTACACGCCCGATCTGCTGCGCGCGGCCGCCGAAACCGGGCGCGGGGTGTCCATCGAGCCGACGAATCCCGATCGCGCCGCGGCGGCGCGCCAGGTTCTCGCGAGGCTTCGCACGCAACAGCGATCGATTACCACCGGAAGCAACCTCGCGCAGCAGTTTCAGCTCTTTCTGATTCCCGCGCTGCTCCTGCTTCTTCTCGACACGCTGCTTGGCGCACGGAAGGCGCGCCGTCGTCGTCTGGCCGCGCCGGCCATGACCGCGGCGGCCGCGGCGGCACTCGTCGCCGGCGGATGCCATTTGCCGGCAAGCCGTGATCGTGCGGCGATCGAGACTTACAATCATGCGACGGCGCTCATCGCAAAGCCCGACTCGATGCTCGCAGCCGTCCCGCTGCTGCATCGGGCCGCTGAATCGGAGGACACCGCGGTGAAGTACCGTGCGGGGTTCAACGAAGGGTATGTTCATCTCATGGTTGGGCTTCGCACGAAAGGTGGTTCGGCGAATACTCCGCTCGACAGCGCGCTTGCCGTCTACAGGCGCGTTCTGCTGATGCGTCCCGATGACTTCGACTCAAAGTGGAACTACGAGCTGGCACTGCGGAAGAAAAAGAACAATGGTGGTGGCGGAGGCGGCGGCGGGGGTGGGGGCGGCGGTGGGGCGCCCCAGCCGCAATCGTCACCGGCGTCTTCGCCGAATCAGAAGCCGGCACCACGGCCGATCCCCGGCATGAACGAGCAGCGCGCGGAGCAGATTCTCAACTCGATGGAGAAGGAGGAGCAGGACGTGCAGGGCCGGCAGCAGCGCAAGAATGTCCCGAAGCCGCCCCCGGCGGGAAAGGACTGGTAGCTCATTGGCGCTGATTCGCGTTCTGCCCAGCGCAGTCGCCGACCAGATTGCTGCCGGCGAAGTTGTCGAGCGCCCGGCGTCGGTCGTGAAGGAGCTGGTGGAGAATGCGCTCGACGCGGGCGCGACTTCGGTCGAGGTCGTGATCGAGGAAGGTGGCCACAAGCTCATTCGCGTGAGCGATGACGGTTCGGGAATGGACCGCGAGGATGCGCCGCTCGCGCTCCTGCGGCACGGCACGTCGAAGATTCGCACCGCGGCCGACCTGGTGGGCGTGTCGAGCTTCGGATTTCGCGGCGAGGCGCTGCCCGCGATCGCGTCGATCTCGCGATTCGGGATGGAGACATCTCCTGCTGACGGCGAGGGCATTGCTCTCGAAGCGACTGGTGGGACCGTCACGGCGACACGAGAGGTAGCGCGAAGGCAGGGAACGACGGTGAGTGTGGCGCAGCTTTTCTACAATGTGCCGGCGAGGCGAAAGTTTCTGCGAAGCGCGCGCTCCGAGTGGCGCGCGATCACCGAAGCGCTCAACAGCCAGGCGCTCACGCGTCCTGGCGTGCGATTCTCACTCGCTCACGATGGCAGGAATGTGCTTTCGCTTCCGGCCGTCTCGGGGCTGCGCGCGCGCGTGAGCGGGATCTGGGGTGGGCGATACGCGGGCGCTCTGCTCGACGTCGATGACGTCGCCGGCGTGGTTCAGGTCAGCGGGCTCGTCGAGCGCCCGGCCGATGTCGGCACGACGACGCGCCGCGTTTTCGTCGCCGTGAACGGACGTTCCGTGCGCGACAATGGAATCGTGCGCGCCGCTGAAGCGGCGTATCGCTCGACGATAGCGGCCGGTCTCAGGCCTTCGCTCTTTCTGAGTGTGCGACTGCCGGCGGACGCGGTCGACGTAAATGTTCATCCCGCGAAGGCGGAGGTGCGCTTCCGCGATCGGTGGCCGATCGAGCGCGCCGTCGAGTCCGCGGTGCGGCGCGCGCTCGGCACCTTCGACAGCTCGGCGATGATGGGCAGAGGTCATTACACGTCCATGCCACGCGGCATGGACGATTTCAGGAGTCCTCCGGTGGAAGTCGGAATCCTGACATCGACAGCCGCGGTGACTGAGCCGCTCTTCGCCGCCGGAGAAGAGGCGACAGCGGACGCGACCAGCACCGGCGAGCCGGCGGAGGTGACGCGAATCCGCGAAGAGATTCCTCCGCTCTTTCAATTCAAGCGCACCTACATCGCTTTCGAGCACGCAGACGGTCTGGTTCTGATAGACCAGCATTCGGCGCACGAGCGTATTCTCTACGAGCAGTTCATGCGACTGCTCGAGACGGGCCAGGCTCCCGCACAGCGTCTCCTCCTGCCGATCACACTTCACCTCGGTCCTGCCGAGGGCGATGCGTTCGAGGCAAACCGCGAATACCTGGAGCGGATCGGTTTCGAGGTCGAAGGATTCGGCGGCAACACGCTGATCGTCAACAGCGTCCCGATGCCGCACGCGAGATTCGACGCTGAGCGCTGCCTGCGTGAGACACTCGATGCGTTGACGGGAGACCGCATCGCCGGAACCGCGACTCGCCATGAACACCTCGCGGCGACGATCGCGTGCAAGGCGGCGATCAAGGCCGGGGAGGAGCTGTCACTTCCCGAAATGCGCTCTCTCTTCACTTCGCTGCGCGACACCGATCTTCCGGCACACGATGTCCACGGCCGCTCCACCATCGTGCAGCTCACCTGGGACGAGCTCGACCGGCGCTTTGGCCGGCGATAGCATTGGCGTTATCTGCGGCCCGACGGCCGCGGGTAAGTCGGCGATCGCCCTGAACGTCGCGATCGAGTACGGGGCGACGATAATCAGTGCCGACTCGCGCCAGATCTATCGCGGCTTCGACATCGGGACTGCCAAGCCCGGTCCGAGCGAGCTGCGAATCGTTCCGCATCGCGGCATCGACGTCGCCGATCCCACCGAGCGTTACTCCGCATCGGCCTGGGCTACCGCGGCGAAGGGATGGATAGAGGAAGCGAAGGATTCAGGGCGCGCTCCACTCGTCGTCGGTGGGACCGGCCTTTACATCCGCGCGCTGTTCCATCCGCTGTTCGATGCGCCGGCCGCGGATCCAGGACGGCGGGAAGTTCTCGGTCAGGTGATGGATCGGTTGCCGCTCGCCGAGCTTCGGCGGTGGTGCCGTGCGCTGGATCCGGGCAAGGCAAGTCTCGGCCGCACGCAGTTGTCGCGTGCCATCGAGACGGCGCTACTCGCGGGCGAAAAGCTGAGCGAGCTTCAACGACGCTCGGCCGGTGTCGAGGCCGAGTCGGAGCCGGCCTTCAGCCCGCACTATCTCGTGGTCGACCCGGGCTCCCGGCTTGGCGGGCGCGTGGAGAGTCGCGTAGACGCGATGCTCGACGCCGGGTGGACGGAAGAGGTGCGATCGCTCATGGGGCACGTACCGGAGCACGCGCCGGCTTGGAAAGCCAGCGGATACCGCGTCGTACGGGCGCTGGTGGCGGGGCACATCGATTTGTCATCGGCCCGCGAGCGGGTCATTATTGAGACGCGACAATACGCTAAACGACAGCGGACGTGGTTTCGGCATCAGCTCGGTGCTGCCAGCGTCACGCGTGTGGATCCTGACGATCCCGGATGCGCAGCGGCCGTCGAACGGTGGTGGAAGGAGCTCTCTTGAAGATCGGCATTACGTGCTATCCCACCTACGGTGGCTCAGGCGCGGTCGCGACCGAGCTCGGAATCGCGCTCGCCGGCCGGGGCCATGAGATCCATTTCATCACCTATCGCCAGCCGTTCAGGCTGCCGGCGTTTCTCCCGAACGTTTATTTTCACGAGGTGGACGTCGGACGGTATCCGCTGTTCGAGTTCCCGCCTTACGATCTCGCCCTCGCCGTGCGAATGCACGAGGTGGTGCTCTCGCACGGCCTGGAGATTCTGCATTGCCATTATGCCATCCCTCACGCGACCAGCGCGTGGATCGCGCGCGAGATGCTCCGGCAGCAGCACCGGGACGTCAAGGTCATCACTACGCTTCACGGCACCGATATCACGCTCGTCGGCCAGGATCCCTCGTTTAACGCGATAACGAAATTCTCGATCGAAAAATCGGACCGGCTGACGGCCGTCTCGGAGTTTCTCCGCCGCGAGACGTACAACGCGTTTGGATGCACGGCCTGCGACGTGAAGGTGATCAACAACTTCATCGATCCGGCCGTCTACAATCGCGAGCGCTATGCGTCCATGAAGGATCAGTTCGGGCGCAC
>JAHFCS010000139.1 GCA_023249395.1 Gemmatimonadota bacterium | reverse complement strand
TTCTTCTTTCGGGAGTGAAGCTTCTTTGATGCAAGCCGTGCTTCATCCGCGCGGCGGGGGCGCCGGGTCGGCTTTCGCTTCTTGCGCACCACCAACGCGCGCCGCACGAGATCGGCGAGCCGCGATTCGGCGCGCTCGCGGTTCTGCCGCTGGCTGCGCATCTCACTCGCGACGACACGAATAGCTCCTTCACCGGAGAGTCGCGACGCGAGACGGTCGAGCAGCATCTGCCTTTGCTCATCAGTCAGTGCGCGTGACTCGCTGATGTTCCAGCTGATCTCGATTCGCGAGGCTGTCTTGTTGACGTGCTGGCCGCCGGCGCCTGAGGACCGCGAGGCCTTGACCGCCAGCTCCGAGCGCGGAATCGACAGCCTGGCGCTGACGAACAATACGCTCGACGCATCGGGGGTCCCGGCTGCCCCGTCGCCAGCCGCGACTACCGCCACCGGAACAGCTTTAGCGCAGCAACGAAGCTCAGCACCAGCCAGCCCGCAATGACGAGCATCTGTCCGCTCACCCCAACGAACGGCGCTCCCTCGAGCATATTCGCCCGCAGAGCGTCGTTCACTGCGGTCAACGGAAGGAGCTTGATCACGGGCTGAACCGCGTTCGGGAAATTGCTCGACGAGAAGAACACTCCCGAGAAAATCCACATCGGGAGCATCACCAGGTTCATGAGACCCGATACCCCCTCCGTGGTCCGCGCGCGCGATGCGATGAGAAGTCCCATCCCGGCGAACGCAAGCGCCGCAAGGAGGCAGATTGCGCCGAGGGTGAGAAGGGATCCGCGCATCGGAACGCCAAAGACAAGCGCGCCGAATCCGAGAAGCGTCACCACTTCCAGCACGAGGAAGACCAACCGCGACAACATGAATGACGCCAGGTATTCGGCGCGCGACATCGGCGTCGCCATGAAGCGCTTGAGGAGCTTCTTCCCCCGCTGATCCACGATCGCGAATCCGATCCCCCAGATGCCGCTCCCCATGAGATTCATGCCGAGCAGTCCGGGCAGCACGAAGTCTATGTAGCGCGATCCCCGCTCGGTGACCCGCTGCTCGGCGACCAAAACGGGATCCACGCGCCCCGCCGACTTCTGAATCGCTCTGTCCACCAGGAGCTTCGCCGTCCCCGCGTCTCCGCGAACGGGATCGAGAGTGTACTCGACACTCGCCGGCCCGGTGATTCGAACGAGAATTGCGATCTTTCCTGTGCGCAGTGCGCGCGCTGCCGCGCTGTCGTCCACATTCTCAACGATGAGCGACGAATCGCGCTTCAGGCCGTCGACGACCTTCAGCGCCGCGGCGTCCGTGGCGATGACGCCGACGTGCGGCCGCTCGGGAGCGCGACTCCGAAAAGCGACGCCGAGGCCCACGGCGAGGAGAATCGGAAACACGAAGGTCCAGAAGACGGCCTCCGGCTCGCGAATGAAGCCGCGAAACCTCGCGAGTGTGAGCTGCACGATCGAGCGCTCGATGAATCGGCGGCGCGTGTGCCCGCTGCTTTCACTCATCGCGTAGAGTCCTGCCGGTGAGGACGACGAAAACGTCCTCGAGCGTCGCGGACGTCGTTCGCTGCACCGGCGGCGGATGGTGCTTCGATCCGATCGTCTCTATCAGCTCCGACGGTGCGCCGAGCGCAATAACGTGACCGTGATCCACGATCGCAACTCGCTCGCACAACCGCTCGGCCTCGTCCATGTAATGCGTCGTGAGGACGATCGTGCGTCCCGTCGCTCGGAAGTCTTCGATGAGCCCCCAGAGCTGGCGACGCGCCTGGGGATCGAGACCGGTCGTCGGCTCGTCGAGAAACAGAAGCTCCGGATCTCCCACGAGGGCGCAGGCCATCGCGAGCCGCTGCTTCTGCCCGCCCGAGAGCGTCCCGACTCGTGCATCGCGCTTCTCGCCGAGCTGCACCATCTCGATGACTTCGTTCGCATTGCGCGCGTGCCGGTAGAAGCTGCGGAAGAGGTCGATCGTCTCGCGCACTGTCAACTTATCGGCAAGCTGAGTGTCCTGGAGCTGGATGCCGAGTCGTTCCCGCAGGTCGTCGGCGTTGTCTTCCCAGCTTCGGCCGAGCACCTGGACGTCTCCGGAATCTGGGGCGAGCAGGCCCTCGCATATTTCGATGGTAGTTGTCTTCCCGGCTCCATTCGGGCCGAGAATCCCGAAGCATTCGCCATTTCGGACCTCGAGGTCGAGTCCGTCGACAGCGACTACGTCGCCGTATGCCTTCTTCAGGCCACGGACCAAAAGAGCGCTCGTGGATGTCACCATCGGGAGACAAACGGTGTCATACTGCTGTGTCGGAGAGGGTGGAGCAGCGCCCGTGAAACAATACTAAAGCGTTGCCGTACCAGCATATAAGAATCGCGACACCTGCGGCATCATCAATGCCAAGGCTCGCGAGCAACACTTCGTGGAGAAGTTATGCGTTTTCCTGGTAAGACGATACTCGCCGCCTTGATCGCGGCGCCGTTTTGCGCATCACTGCTTCAAGCTCAGATACATAGGCGTCCACGAGTCCCGTTCGAGAGGCCATCCCGATTCACGATCGGTGGCGGGCTCCTCATGTCGCAGCCAAAGGGCGACCTCTCCAGGAACATCGACAACGGATGGGGCGGTGATCTCTACGGATTGTACCGAGTTGATCGGATAGGCGCACTGAGCCTTCGCGCCGATGTCGGCGGACTTCAGTATGGCAGCGAGACACTACCGGTCCCGTCTGTCTTCGGCGGACGCGTGGGCTTCGAGGTAGAGACTACCAATTCGATTTTCTGGGCGGCGATCGGGCCGCAGATCATGATTCCAGTCGGTCCTGTTCGTCCCTACGGCAACGCAGCGATCGGCGCGATGTACTTCACTACGAATTCCTCTATCCGCGGCCATGACGGTTACGGGGACAGAGAGTTCGCGAGCACGGAGAACCAGAGCGACAACACGCACACCTGGATTTTCGGCGGAGGTGTCTACATCCCATTCACCGGCCGGCTGAAGCTGATGGCGCTGGACGTGGGCGGCAGATACTTCACCGGCGGCGAGGCGACGTATCTCCAGGAGGGCGCGATCCGCGACAATCCCGATGGGACCATCACGCTCTTCCCGTCGCACAGCAAGACCGACCAGGTAACCTGGCACGTCGGTCTGTCATACAACATTCCTCTTTCCAGGTAGCCTCGAATCATGCTAGCCCTGGTCGCGGTGGCGCTGTTAGCTCAGACGAGCATTTCGATCCACGTCGGAGGCGATGCGAAGAAGGACACCACCGTGGCAGCGGCTGCGCGCGCCGACTCGATTCGGCTGAGGCGCGAAGCGGTCAGGGATTCACTCCGGGCACGACGCGTGAGACAAGACTCCACGGGCAGGGCGCGGCGAATAGCAAAGCGAATCCCCCTGACACCGATGCTGCTGACTTCCGCCTTTAGAGATCCCGGGGCGCGCGCTCTCCTCACGGCCGCGCGTGCGGCGCGTCTCGAGCAGGACACGTCACTCCGCGGCTACGACGCGACGTCGTATGAGCGCCTTTCGGTCGGGATGGGATTCAAGAGGATAGGTCGCGATCGGGTGCTTCTCAGGCGCGACCTCGCTGCGCACGTCGTATGGAGCCGGGGCTCGCCCGCTCTCGTGCAAATACTCGGTAAACGCCAGGTCATGCCGATGGTCGAGGGTGCCGGAGATGCGGAGATAGACGACGACTTCGATGTTCCGATTCCGTACTATCCGGGCCGCGAGTCGTTGTGGATTGGATCAGGGATCGCAAAGGCGGACGTAAGCGAAAGCGAGATCATTCACCCGCTCGCAACGGGCGCCGAAGCGTACTACACGTATTCGACTGGCGACTCGGTGAGCTTCCGTCTTCCCGGAGGAAAAACAATCGAGCTGCGCGAGCTCCTGGTCCGTCCGCGCGCGCCGAAATGGAACGTCGCGTTGGGTTCGCTCTGGTTCGACATCAGCTCGGCCCGGCTCGTCCGCGCGGTCTATCGTCTCGCGGAGCCGATGGATATCTGGGCGGTCGCCGATGAGAACACCGAGGATAAGGACGACAAGCCGCCGAAATGGGTGAAGGCGATAATCTCGCCAATGAGCGGCAAGCTGAACTCCGTCACCGTCGAATACGGCCTGCACGAGGGGCGCTTCTGGCTGCCGCGGCTGCAAGGTCTCGAGGGCGAGGCGCAGGCGGGATTCATGCACGTCCCCTTCAAGGTCGAGCAGAGCTTCAAGTACGCGAGGGTGAACGGAGATCTGCCTGTCCTACCGCAAATCACTGCCGCCGACACGGCGCAGGATTCGGTCTCTCGTGCGCGACGCGCGCATGCAAGGCGTGACGCGTGCAGCGACATAAAGAACAGTCGCACTCGCATCTACACGCGCTACGAAGAGAACTTGCCGGTGATCGTTCAGATTCCTTGCGACACCGTCGCTTTGGCGCACTCGCCGGAGCTGCCGAAATCCATCTACGACCCGGGCGAGGAAATCTTCGGAACTTCCGAGCGTGATGCGCTGATCGCCGAAGCGCTGACGCTTGGCGCGCAGCCGGGGTTCATGCCCCAGAAGCCAGTCTTCACCTACGGACTCGGTCTCACGCGGTACAATCGTGTGGAAGGTCTCTCCAGCGCCATTGGGGTCCGGCAAAGCCTGGGTGGTGGATACACTGCGCGGGCGTTGGCGCGAATCGGAATTGCTGATTGGTCGCCCAATGGAGAGCTGAGCCTGACGCGTAGCAGCGGCCGCAACGCGATCGGCATCGGTGCGTATCGTCGCCTCTCTTCGGCAAACGATTTTGCCGATCCATTTGCCTTCGGCAGCTCGCTCTCAGCCCTGCTCTTCGGGCGCGACGAAGGATTTTATTATCGCTCGATCGGAGTCGAGCTCACCGGCGCGCGCGATGATTCGACGTCGGGCACCTGGCGGTTGTTCGCCGAGCACGACAGCGATGCGCGGAAGAAGACTGATTTCTCGCTCGCGAAAGCGTTCGGCGGCGACGGATTCGACGAGAACATCGACGCGATGAATGGAAACATCGTTGGCCTTGCATTGGAGAGACACGGCTCGCATGGACTTGATCCTCACGGACTGCGACTGTTCGGTAGTGTGAAGGCCGAAGGCGCGGCGGGGGACTTCGATTACTCGCGAGCGATGTTCGACGCGACAATCTCGCACGGGCTCGGCCGCCGATTCGACGGCGCGCTCACTGTTGGCGCGGGAACGTCGGGTGGGGCAGTTCCTGTGCAGCGGCTCTGGTATCTGGGCGGCGCGCAGACGGTGCGCGGCCAGAAGGCCGGAGCGGCGATCGGTGACGCCTACTGGCTCACACGCGTGGAGCTGGGGACGAGCTTCGTCGGTGCGCGCCCCGTTGTGTTCGGCGACGTTGGCTGGGCCGGTAGTCGCAAGGATTGGCGGAATCCGGGACGCCCGCTCAGCGGGGTCGGCGTCGGAGCCTCGTTCATGGACGGGCTGGTCAGGCTCGATGTCGCGCGCGGGATTTACCCTGAGAAGAAGATTCGAGCGAACCTCTACGTAGAAGCGAGGTTCTAGATACGTCGCGGCCCAACTTTGCCGCCTTGATCGAATCCGCGCGCGTTGGGACTGACGCCCTCCGTGCCAATCCTCTTCGTACAGTCCTCTCGACGACCGGTGTGATCATCGGCGTCGCGGCGCTTGTGGCGGCGTTCGCAATCACCGATGGAGTCGCGGCCTGGTCGCGCGACATGCTCGCCCGGGAGTCGAGCGTCCAGGACGTAGCCATCACTCCAGTGACAATGGAAATCGTGAACGGCCGGACGCGGCGGGTGCGTGGCTACCCTGTGTTTGAGGCGGAAGACGCCGACCGCGCGGGAGCGGAGGTGCCGGGCGTCATGCGCTACGCTCTGACGTTGAATGCGACCGCCCCGGTGGAATACCTCGACCGCCGCGCGTCCGCACAGCTCACGCTGAGCACTGCCGGGCTCGCCGACTTCGGCGGCATGACGGTTGGATTCGGACGCTACTTCACCGATGCCGAGGTTGCGCGGGCGGCGCCGGTGATTGTGCTTGGCCACCGGCTGGCGGAAGAGCTCGCGGGCGAGCGCGATCCCCTCTGGCTCATCGGTCGCACTGTTCGGCTCGCCGGACAGCAGCGAGAGGTGATCGGCGTACTGGCCGCGCCGACCG
>JAHFCS010000138.1 GCA_023249395.1 Gemmatimonadota bacterium | reverse complement strand
GCCGCGTCGACCGGCGGACCACGCGCGCTTTCCGAGGTTGTCTCTCGATTTCCAGTGGATCTCGAAGCGGCCGTTCTCATTGTTCAGCACATGCCGGCGGAGTTCATACCGACGCTCGCCGACCGACTGGCTCAAGTGGGGCCGCTGCCAGTGACAGTGGCGATGCATGGCGAGGCGATACTTGGCGGTCACGTTTATCTCGCCCCTGGCGACGGACAGCTGCGCATTCGCGGCGGCCGCGGCATCGCAACAATCGCGATCGAGCGCGGCGACCCACTTTGCGGATTGAGGCCATCGGCCGACCCTCTCTTCGAGACCGCGGCGAGGGTCTTCGGGCGAAACGTCATCGGTGTGGTTCTTTCGGGGATGGGCCGCGATGGATCCGAGGGACTCCGATCGGTGCGTGGCGCCGGCGGCGCGGCGATCGTTCAGGATCGTGCGAGCTCCATCATTTATGGTATGCCTGCGGCAGCGCTCGCCACCGCCGGGGCAGATGCCGTGGTTTCAGCACGCGGAGTAGTTGGCGCGATCACCGCGCTCCTCGCGCACGATCGCAGAGTCGCATGACTTCAGGCGCATCGCGAATGACTCCCACCGCAAGGCGCGTGACTCCTACACCGTCACGTGCGCTGCGTCGGGTTCTTGTGGAGGATCATCTCGGAGCGTCCACCTTCGTCGAGAAGGGCTGGAACCTCATCGCGATTGGGAACTTCGCGGGTGCCGAGGCGATGTTGAGTCGCGCGCTCGAGCTTGCCCCCAGCGACATACGCGGAAGGGCGCTTCTCGCGTGGGCGCGAATGCGTCAGGGGATGTATGACGATGCTCTGAGACTCCTCACCGAGCTTCTCGCGGAAAATTCCCTGAATGCGATGGCCCGGGTCAACCTCGGTTACGTGTGGATGCGGAAGGGCGAGATCGCCCGGGCTGCGGAGCTCCTCGACCATTCGTCGCGCCAGACCCGTGACCCCAAAGCCGCCCTTTACGCGAACTTCTATCTCGGGCTGCTTTTCGCCACGCAGGAAAATTTTGCCGGCGCCGAGTACTGCCTCCGGAAGTGCATCGTTCTCGCGCCCAATTTCGTCGAAGGCTACTACGAGCTGGGGCGGGCGCAGCTCTGCGCCGGACGACATGAGGAAGCCCGCGAGACGTGGAGCACGGGCCACGAAGCAAATCGTTTCAACATCTGGGGGAAGCGATGCGCCGAGGCGATTCGACTGGCTTACCATGGGGAAGAGGTGCCGAGCTACAGCTGATCCACGGGTTAGCACTTCATTAAAAAACAATGACGGGCGACGCCCGCGATGTCGGCGTGCTTGACACGCTTTTGCTGTCCCTCTACACTATCGCGCTAATGGTCGACGCCGACGCCAGTCAGACTCCTTCATCGAATGCGCGATTCAATCCGCGACTGCGATCGATCTCGCTATGGGCAGCGGCCCTCGCGGTGATCGTCGTCGGATTCGCCGACCTTGCCGCCGGTGGCACGACTGTCGCCGCCGTCCTGCTCGTGCTGGGGTACTGCGTGCTGGTGCCAATTGCCATTCTGAAGTAGGAAACGGCTCGGTTTCTGCACTTGGGCGAGTAGCTCAGTTGGTTAGAGCGCCTGCCTTACACGCAGGATGTCGGGGGTTCGAGTCCCTCCTCGCCCACTGTTTGACGGACCTGGAGTATTTGCGCGGGGTACATGTGTTCACGGGTTTCCGAGGCTAAGACATTGATTTCAAGGAGTCAGACTTTGCGCCACAACCGAAACTCCGGGCAGCGAAAGCTGATCGCGCTGGCCGCGCTGATAACCGCGGCGCCGCTGGCCGGCGCGTCGGCCCAGCGTGCACCGGCTCCCGTACCTCACCTTATGGTGACGACCTTTACCAGCAACGAGCCGGGACTCGGTGTCCAGGCGGCGGAGGCTATCAGGTCACGCGTGACGAGGGATGTCGACAACAAGGCCCTGTTGGTAATCTCCCAGAAAGACGTGAACGCGACACTCACCGCCTCAGGCTACTCGACGACTGAATCGCTCGCATCGAACGACGCCCGCGCGCTGGCCGTGCTCCTTCGCGCGGACGAGTACATGGAAGGGACCGCCACCAAGACCCTGACCGGCGTGAAGATCGACGCCCGTCTCGTCCTCTCCCGCGACAACAGCATCCAACAGCCCCTGCCGACGGCAGAGGCGGCGAAGCTCGACCAGGCAGCGCAGATGGTGTCGCGCGCCTATCAGGCCGCACGAGTCCAGCTCGAGGCTGAAAAGGTCTGCGTTTCACGTTTCCGGGAAGGGAAATACAAGGAAGCGGAGCAGGCCGCCCGCGGCGCGCTGGCCAAGTACCCCACCGGCACGATCGCCGGCGTGTGTCTCGGCAACGCGCTGAACTCTCAGAACATGCCTGATTCGGTTCTCGCCGTGGCTCAACGGATTCTTGCCGTCGACCCGCGGAATATCTCGGCACTCCGATGGGCCGCCGACATTTATCAGACTCGAAAGGACCCTCGCGCGATTCAGGCCTTGACGTCGCTTCTCGCCGCAGATCCGACCAATGACAAGCTTCGGGACCAGGTCGTGAACGACCTCGCCGCGAGCGGACAGGCCGCCCTCGCGGTGCCGATCATCCAGGAAGCGCTCAGGAACAACCCGGGCGAGCCGAAGCTGCTCCGCACCGCGTGGCTGGTCTTCCTCGCCGCCAAGCAGTACGACCTCGCAGTTCAGACGGGGGCCGAGATGATCAGGGCCGACACCGCCACCGCGGACTCGGTTTACTTCATGCGAACGGCGGCTGCGTACGCAGGATTGAATCAGTACCAGAAAGCTGCCGACGCACTCGCTCTTGGTGCGGCGAAGTATCCCAACAACGCCAACATTCTGTTGAATCAGGCCAGTGCGCTGAGCAAGGCGGGCAACAACGCCGCGGCACTGGCGGCGGCACAGCGAGCCGTGTCGATCAATCCGAGGATCGAAGGTGGATATGCCCAGCTTGCGCTGATCTATGGAGCGATGGGCCAGCCTGATCAGGTGATGACGACCATCCGAACAGCCGCTGCGAATGGCGGCGACAAGAGCACGTTGGCGAAGGTCGCGCTCTCTCAATGCAATTCTGCGTACAAGATGGGGAACGCGAGCAAGAACCGGGCAGATCTGCAGCGAGCAATGTCATTCTGCACGCTGTCCGACCAGCTCGAGGCTTCGTCCGACGCGAAGTTCCTGCTCGGCATCTCGGCGTTCACGGTTGGCCAGAGCGCCATCGTCGAGGCGCAGGGAACCAAGAGCTGCACGCTGGCGCGACTCGCGAAGGATTCCTTCGCTACAGCACAGGAGAACGTGCCCGCCGGATTGCAAAGCTACGCCGACGCCGCGAAGCAGGTGCTGACGGCGATTCCGCAGTACACACCCGCAACCGACGAGATGGTAAAGCGATTCTGCAAATGAGTCCGGGAGCACCGGTGGGTGGCGCGTGGGACAGCGCCTATCACGCGCCGGTGCTCGCGGATGAGATCGTAGAGCTGTTTCAAGGCGCGAACACAATTCTCGATTGCACACTCGGGGGCGGCGGACACAGCGCCGCCCTTCTTGCCCTGGGGGCGAGCGTGACGGCGATCGACCGGGATCCCGCAGCGATCTCGGCGGCGCGAGATCGGCTTGCAGCCCACGAGGCGGCGGGCCGATTTCGCGTTATATTGGGCAACTTCGCCGAGGCAGACAGGTTGCTCCCCGACACACGGCAGAAATTCGACGGCATCCTCGCCGATCTCGGCGTCTCGTCGCATCAGATCGACGACGAGTCACGTGGCTTCTCCTTTCGCGAGGGCGCGTCTCTCGACATGCGGATGGAAAGTGGTTCCGCTGGAGGAACTTCCGCGGCCGAGCTTCTCAATACGATGGATGAACAGGAGCTTGCGCGCGTACTGCGCGACTACGCCGATGAGCCACGCTCGCGTCGTCTCGCGCGAGAGATCGTGCGCAGGCGGGGGAATGCGCCCTTCGAGACAAGTGACGATCTCGTCGGCGCGATTCGCGGTGCGCTCGGAGCGAGAAGCGGACCCGGTGATTTCGCGCGAATCTTCCAGGGTCTTCGCATTGCGGTGAACGATGAGCTCGGTTCGCTCGAGCGGGCGATGCCGGCGCTCCGCGACAGACTCCAGCCGGGCGGCGTCCTCGCGGTGATCGCCTATCATTCGGGGGAGGACCGGATCGTCAAGCACCTGATGCGTGAATGGAGCCGGGACTGCATCTGTCCGCCGCGGCAGCTTCAGTGCACGTGCGGCGGTCGCGCTCTCGGATCGCTCATCACGCGGAAGGCAGTCAAGCCTTCGGCGGCAGAAGTCGAACGGAATCCACGCGCGCGCAGCGCGCGGCTGCGCGCATGGCGAAGCGCCCCGTAACGATCCGCGGCCGCTGGATCGTCGCGGCGGTTCTCCTCGGCTTTGTCGTGACGACCGCCGCCGTGATCGCGAGACGAAGCTACGGGGACTCCGAAGCGCGACAGATGAGCGCGATCGAGGCCGAGGTGCGCCAGCTCAGGAACGAGCGCGTCCGGCTGGAGGCTGAAATCCGCGATGCCTCATCGCGGGTGCGGCTCGTCCCGATTGCCGAAGGTCAGCTCGGGATGCACGTTCCCGCCGACACGCAGGTCGTGATACTTCCGAGGCAGGCGAGGCGCGGTGGTACGCCCTAGTCGGCTGACGGTCATCTACGTCATGCTGCTGGTCTTTGCCGTCGCGCTCCTCGCGCAGTCGGCGAAGCTTCAGCTCGTCGAGGGAGAACGCTGGTCGGAGAGAGCGCAAGCACTGCACTTCAACACCGACACCGTTCCTGCCGCGCGCGGGCCGATACTCGACGCTTCAGGGAACGTGCTCGTCGACAGCCACGAGCTCGTTCATCTGGACGTCGCACCCAAGGAGGTTCGCGACACTTCGCAGCTTGCCGGGCTGCTTCGCGCCGTGCGAGTTGCTCCCGAGCTGATTCAGCGCGCGACGGATCCGAAGGTAAAGTGGGTCTCGCTGCCCGATCTGTACATCGCATCGGACATCGCCGGGTTGGCGAGTCTGCGGGGCGTGCATCCGAAGACCGTCATGCAGCGCGACTTCGCGACGACCGGAGGCATCAGGAGAATCGTCGGTCGCGTTGGCTCCGATGGGCGACCTCTCGACTGAATCGAGCTGGCGATGGACGGTGTGCTGCGCGGGGACACAACGAGCGAGAAGCGCGCAGTGGACGTGCGCGGGCGGGGAATCGACTCTCCGGAAGGGTGGAGATCGATCCCGCGATCTGGATCCAGTTTGACGCTGACGATCAACGAGACGCTGCAGGAGATCTGTGAGCGAGCGCTGGCACGCGCCACCGATAGCCTGCAGGCGGAAGGGGGCGACATCGTGGTGATGAACCCCTTCACCGGGGAGATTCTGGCGATGGCAAGCCGTCGCTCCAGTCCAGGCGCGGTCGCCAACACCGCGGTAAGCGAGCCGTTCGAGCCGGGATCGACGCTCAAGCCATTCATCGCTGCGGCCCTCCTGGAGCGAAAGCGGGCGCGTCCCGACGAAGTCATCGAGACCTTCAATGGCCAGACAATCATCGAGGGACGGCTGATAACCGACGAGCACAAGGCTCCCCAGCTTTCGCTGAGCGACGTGATCCGCTACTCCAGCAACATCGGTATCGTGCGCTTCGCGCAGCGGCTCAGTCCCCGCGAGAAGTTCGAGACGCTGCGCGACTTCGGGTTCGGTACTCCCACTGGTATTCCTCTGCCGGCGGAAGCGGACGGTACCCTGCGCGAGCCGGCGCGATGGAATCGTACATCGGGATCGTCGATCGTCATGGGATATGAGGTCGCCGTGACACCGCTTCAACTTGTCGCAGCCTACTCCGCGATCGCCAACGGCGGAGAGCTGATGGAGCCGCATCTCGTAAAGGAGATCCGCTCGGCCGACGGTGAGCTGATCTACCGCTCGAAGCCGCGCGCCATACGGCGTGTCGTTCCTCCATCGGTTGCGCGCGACGTTCAGCAGATGTTGCTCGGCGTCGTGGAGAGCGGGACGGCCACCCGGGCAGACCTCGCCACTTATCTCCTCGGCGGCAAGAGCGGCACTGCCAGGCGCACAGTGAAAGGGAAGGGATACGTCCTCGGGAACTACACCGCATCGTTCGTCGGACTTTTTCCGGCGGACAAGCCGCAATACGTAGTGCTCGTAAAGCTC
>JAHFCS010000137.1 GCA_023249395.1 Gemmatimonadota bacterium | reverse complement strand
GCTCCTCAACAAGCTTGGCGATTTCAACACCACCGTCGATATGAGTGCGGTTGTGCTGGCATTCGTTTTTTCGGCGACGGTCGGAGTGTTGTTCGGAGTCTGGCCGGCGCGCCTGGCGGCTGCGCTCGACCCCATTGCCGCGTTGCGCTACGAATAAACGTCGCGTTTTTTACCGCGGAGAACGCGGTAAAAAACAAACGGGCCCCCGTGCAATGCGCGGGGGCCCGTTTCCATCTCTATCGATTTGGCTATCCGTGGCGAGCTACTCGTCGATGTCCGCTTTCCGCTCGCCTTTGCCGAAGTTCTTCTGGATCTTGCCTTCGAGCTGTTCTTTTCTTCCCTTGATGTGCTCGCTGGCGTTGTCGGTAGCATCGCCCAGGTCGCCGCGCACCTTACCTATCATTTCCTTGGCCGAGCCCTTTACCTGGTTCTCGACGCCGCGAGTGTTAAGGTCTTTGTCCACTTTACCCTCCGATCTGAAACTTGCGTGAATGAATCGGCCGCGCTTTGCGGCAGATACAGTAAAGGCAAGCCATGTGCCGCGGAGGGTGGCTAATATTGTGTGTGCTGGGCACGGTACTTGAAAAGTTCTGAGTGTTTGTGCCTGCGAGGTGATCAGTCCCGCACGCTGCCAAGAGGATACTGAGATCGATAGCCCTCCCGAAGCCGATCCCGGCGGCCGGCGTCTCGCGAAGCTGACGGTACTCGCAGTCGGCGTCGTTTACGGTGACATCGGCACGAGCCCGCTCTACGCGCTGCGAGAGTGCTTCAAGCTGGAGCACGGCCTGATCGCCGACCCGCTGAACGTGTACGGCATCCTCTCGCTGATCGTGTGGTCGCTGATCATCGTCGTCAGCATCAAGTACATCGTCTTCATCCTCCGCGCCGACAACCGTGGTGAAGGCGGCGAGCTCGCTCTTCTGGCGCTGATCCTTCAAAAGCAGCGCAGAGACGGCGACGAGCGACCCAGGATGATCATCACCGCGATGGGGCTGATCGGCGCTGCCCTGCTCTACGGAGACGGTGTGATCACACCGGCGATGTCGGTACTCGGAGCCACCGAGGGCCTTCAGGTGATCACTCCGGCCTTTCACATATTCGTTGTCCCGGCGACGGTGGGGATTCTACTCGCGTTATTCCTCTTTCAGAAGAAGGGGACGGCGAAAGTCGGACGCGTCTTCGGGCCGCTGATGGCATTCTGGTTCGTCGCCATCGGCGTGCTGGGGGCGATAGAGATCGCAAGGGAGCCGGAGATCCTGCTCGCCATGAGCCCGCTTCACGCGTTTCACTTCTTCACCCGCCATGGCCTCGGCGGGTTCGTCATTCTCGGCGCCGTGGTCCTCGCGGTAACGGGAACAGAGGCGCTGTACGCCGACATGGGACACTTCGGCCGTCGCCCCATCCGCCTGGCGTGGTTCAGCCTCGTTTTGCCCGCACTGCTGCTGAACTATTTCGGACAGGGTGCGCTCCTGCTGCGCAGTCCTGATGCGGCCGAGAGTCCATTCTTTCTCCTGGCGCCGGGACTGATGGTGTACCCGTTGATTGCGCTCGCAACGGCCGCCGCCGTGATTGCGTCGCAAGCTCTCATCTCGGGCGCGTTCTCCATCACGCAGCAGTGCATCCAGCTCGGCTACTGCCCAAGGATGTCGATCATCCACACATCCCACACCGAGCACGGCCAGATCTACATCCCGGTGGTGAATCGCGCGCTGATGGTCGGTTGCCTGCTGATTGTCGTCGGCTTCAGATCCACCACGCGGCTCGGCGCGGCGTATGGAATTGCGGTCACCGGCTCGATGGCGATCACCACCATCCTGTTCACGACGCTCGCGCGCACACGCTGGGATTGGAGCTGGCCACGGGTTATCAGTCTGGCGACGCTGTTCCTGATTGTCGATCTCTCATTCTTCGGATCGAATGCGATCAAGATCAAGGCGGGCGGCTGGGTGCCCCTCGCGATCGGCCTTGGCGTGTTTACGCTGATGACGACATGGAACCGCGGCAGGAAGATCGTCCAGGGTGCTCTGGCGCGCGGGTCGCTGCCGATGGATCTCTTTTTGGCTGACGTGGTGAAGAGAAAACCATATCGCGCTCCCGGCACCGCTGTATTCATGACATCCAATCCCGAGGGCGCGCCGCTGGTGCTCCTGCACCATCTGCGGCACAACAAGGTGCTCCACGAGCACGTGATCCTGCTTTCGATTCTTTCGGCGAACGTCCCCGAGATTTCGGAGGCAGAGCGAATCACGATCACACAGCTGGGCGAGGGATTCTGGAGGGTGATCGCACGCTACGGATTCATGCAGAAGGCAAATGTGCCCGCCATTCTGGCCAGCGCCCGGAAGAGCGGAGTCTTCTCGGATCCGCGTGACACGACGTTCTACCTGGGAAGGGAGCGGCTGCTGG
Source organism: Gemmatimonadota bacterium (assembly GCA_023249395.1). GTDB lineage: Bacteria > Gemmatimonadota > Gemmatimonadetes > Gemmatimonadales > Gemmatimonadaceae > UBA4720. The sequence goes on along the minus strand of JAHFCS010000137.1, from coordinate 3,818 downwards.
CATCGGGCACCTCCCGATTGGCGAGGTGGCGGAAGAAGCTCTACATCTTCCTGTCCCAGAATTCGGGGACGGCGACGGAGTACTTCGCCATTCCGCCCAATCGAGTTGTAGAGCTCGGGGCGCAAATCGAGATCTGAACTTAATGGCTCGGCTTCTATTCGCTCGCAGCCTCCGGTTCTCTCGGTTTGCCTTGCTTACAGCTTGCGTGCTGGTTTAGCTCTGCTGAGATTCACTGCCGTCCCGCGGTTCCTCTACTGAGGGGCCCGCTAACCGAACCAGGCTTATAACATCAGCACCCACCCTGAGGACCGCCCCACAGGCCGGCACCTCCAAAAACTGACCCTCCTCGCGCTCGGCGTCGTCTATGGCGACATCGGGACCAGTCCGCTTTACGCCCTCCGTCAATGCTTCAAGCCGGAATACGGAATCGCGGCCTCCCCCGAGAACGTGTACGGAGTCCTGTCGCTCATTCTCTGGTCGTTGATACTCGTCGTCAGCTTCAAGTACATCTTCTTCATCCTGCGCGCAGACAACCGCGGCGAAGGCGGAGTCCTCGCCCTCCTTGCTCTAATCCTCCAGTACCAACGGAGAAGGAGCGACGACAGGGTGCGCCAGACCATCATCGTTCTCGGTCTCGTTGGAGCCGCCCTGCTCTATGGCGACGGCGTCATCACTCCCGCAATCTCGGTCCTCGGTGCCGTGGAAGGCCTCGAGGTGATAACGCCCTCTTTCACCTGGCTCGTCGTTCCGGTCGCGCTGGCGATTCTGATCGGGTTGTTCATGGTTCAGAAGAAAGGGACAGCCAGGGTCGGAAGAGTTTTCGGTCCGATCATGGCCGTCTGGTTCGTTTCCATTGCGCTACTCGGGTTGATGGAAATCGCTTCGGCGCCGAAGATTCTCCTCGCGGTCAATCCGGTTTACGGGGTGCGGTTCTTCCTCGCGCACGGCTTCGCCGCGTTCGTGCTTCTCGGCGCGGTCGTGCTGGCGGTCACCGGGGTTGAGGCGCTTTACGCCGACATGGGACATTTCGGCCCGCGTCCAATCCGTATCGCCTGGTTCTCCCTCGTCCTTCCCGCCCTGGTGCTGAACTATTTCGGCCAGGGCGCGCTCGTTCTGAATCACCCCGAGAGCGCAGCAAATCCGTTCTTCATGCTCGCTCCGCGCATTCTCCTCTATCCGCTCCTGGCATTGGCAACCATCGCGGCGATTATTGCCTCGCAGGCGCTCATATCCGGCGCGTTCTCACTCACGCATCAGGCAGTTCAGCTGGGCTACAGCCCCCGCGTGAACGTCGTGCACACGTCGGGCACCGAAGCGGGGCAGATATACATCCCCGAAGTGAACGCCGCGCTCGCCATCGGATGCGTTCTCGTCGTGCTCGGATTCGGATCCGTGAGCGCCCTTGGCGCGGCCTATGGAATTGCTGTCACCGGAACGATGGCAATCACGTCGATCCTTTTCTACATGCTCGCGCGAGCGCAATGGAATTGGAGCATCGCCAGGGCTGGCTCGCTCGCGGCCGTCTTTCTCATCATCGATCTCGGATTCTTCAGCGCCAACCTTCTCAAGGTTGCCCAGGGCGGATGGGTACCTCTCGTTCTCGCACTGTTCCTCTTCACATTGATGACGACCTGGAACCGGGGGAGGAGAATCGTTTTGAAGCGCCTCAAACGTGGCTCGCTTCCACTGGACCTGCTGCTGGACGATGTCGCAAGATCGCATCCGCCCCGGGTTTTGGGCACGGCCGTGTTCATGACCTCCGATCCGGAAGGGGCCCCGCTCGTCCTGCTGCACCATCTCAAGCACAACAAGGTTCTCCACCAGCACGTCATCCTCTTTTCGGTGCTGGTCGCCAATGTTCCGGAGATCCCCGAGAGCGAGCGCATTGCCGTTACGCACCTGAGGGAGGGATTCGCGCGGATCAAGGCACGTTACGGGTTCATGGAGACCCCGGATGTCCCGCACATTCTCGCGCGCAGCGCCAAGGAGGGAATCGTCGCTGTCGCCGGACAGACAACCTACTACGTTGGTCGAGAGCGCCTGCTCGCCAAGGGCAAGTCGCCGATGGCCGCGTGGAGGAAGAAGCTGTTTATCTTCATGTCGAGGAACTCACGCTCGGCTACCGAGTTCTTCAACATTCCGTCGAACCGGGTAGTCGAGCTGGGCGCACAGATAGAACTCTGAGCGAAGCGCGTCGTCCGTGCTATCGCCCCTTCAGACGCTCGATGTCCCGACGGTCTCTTTTCGTCGGCCTTCCGCTCTCGTAGCCGGTGTTGGCGTGCATCGCTTTCATGTGGAGCGCCATCGCTTCCCGGACTTTCTTTGATTCAGGCAATTCCTCGTACAACCCGGCGGCGACGCTCGCCGGCCCGCGCCGCTCCGATGCTGCCTTTACCACGATCACGTGCTCGTACGGTCCCATCCGGACGCGGATCCGGTCTCCGGACTGGACGAGCTTGGATCGTTTCGACCGCTCGCCATTCAGCTCGACCTTTCCGCTCTCGATGGCATCGACAGCGAGCGCGCGAGTCTTGTAGAAGCGCGCTGCCCACAGCCACTTGTCAATTCTGACGCGAGACGGTTCTTCGGCCACCTGCGAATTCCCCTGTCTTGATGCAGAGTTCCGCTGGAAATGTATTTTCCCCCCGATGACTCCGGGGAATCTGCTGATACTGCTGGCCCTCTCACCAGCGGTGCTCGTCGCACAGGCGCCGGCTGTCGCTCTGGCGCCCCCCATCATTCAGGACAACAGCTTTCTAATGGAGGAGGCGTACAACCAGGAAGAAGGCATCGTCCAGCACATCGGAACGTTCCGGAAGCACCGCGGGAGCTCGGATTTCGAGGCGGCGTTCACGCAGGAGTGGCCGGTTGGGGGAATCACTCACCAGCTCAGCTACGATCTGCCGCTGATCCGGTCCGATCGAGAGTCCGGAATCGGCGACATCCGCATCAACTATCGATTCCAGCTTGTCGGCAGCGGTCTCACCCAGCTCGCCATCGCTCCGCGGCTTTCGGTGACGCTTCCGACTGGCGACTGGAAGCGCGGCCGAGGAAGCGGTGCCGCGGGGATCGAGACGATGCTGCCCGTGAGCTACGTTCTTTCGCCGCTCTTCACGACGCACGTGAATGCGGGCGTTGCATTCACTCCATCAGCCCGGAATCCCGCCGGAAACCGCGCCGATGTCTATGCGCTGACGCTCGCCCACAGCCTGGTGCTGACCGCCCATCCCAACATCCAGCCTTTGGTTGAGACGGTGTACGGTCGAGACCAGATCGTCGCCGGGGAGAATAAAACGCGGTGGACTGACGATCTGGTGATTTCGCCCGGTGTCCGCGGCGCATTCAATTTCGCGTCGGGTCTTCAGATTGTCCCCGGCATCGCATTTCCGATCGGCATCGGGCCGAGCGATGGGGATCGGGGCGTGTTTCTCTATCTGAGCTTCGAGCACCCTTTTACCAAGACAACTGAGAAGTAAAACACCCGGAAATTGCCAAAGTAGCGTCTAACGCTTCGACTTCTTGAGGCTGTCCGCCTTCGCCTTCTGAAGCTTCTCGATTCTGAGCCGCTCCGGGTCGATCTTTCTCACGGCGTTCGGGCTTCGAACCTTCATCGTTCCGCGCGGCGTCCTGATGCGGTATGGCGCGAGCATCCTGAACCTGCCTCCCTCCATCTCTCTCATATAAGGCAGGCTCCGAAGCTCCATTCGTTTCATTCCCGGCATGAGCTCCATCGGCCCCATTCTCTCCATCATCGGCATCGGAGCCATTCTGGCCATCGGCGGCATGACGCCCAGCGGCATCTCGGGCATCTCGGGCAT
>JAHFCS010000136.1 GCA_023249395.1 Gemmatimonadota bacterium | reverse complement strand
GCGGCGCATCGCGCGGCGAATCGCGGACATCATCATCGACCGGCGGCAGGCGGGATCCCACGCAGTTCTCGGACTGGCGACAGGAAGCACTCCGATCGGGATTTACCGCGAGCTGGCCCGCATGCACCGGGAAGACAGGCTCGACTTCACGGACGTCGTGACCTTCAATCTCGACGAGTACTACCCGATGCGGCCGGACAGCATCCATAGCTACAACCGTTACATGTGGGAGAACCTGTTCGACGAGATCAACGTCCGGCCGGAGAATGTCCACGTCCCGCCCGGCGACATTCCTCGCGAGCGGCTCGCCACAGAGGCTGAAGACTACGAGCGCGCGATCCGCGAGGCCGGCGGGATAGACATCCAGATTCTCGGCATCGGAAAGACTGGGCATATCGGCTTCAACGAGCCGGGCTCGGGCATCGAATCCCGAACTCGGCTCATCGCGCTCGATACCGTGACGCGGCGCGATGCGGCCGCCGATTTCTTTGGCGAGGACAACGTCCCCACCGAGGCAATCACGATGGGAGTAGCGACGATCATGGAGGCACGGGAGATTGCGCTCATCGCCACCGGCGAACACAAGTCGGAGATCATCAAGCGCGCAGTCGAGGCAGAACCCGACCCCGACGTTGCGGCGACCTACCTGCAGCTCCATCCCAATGCGGTCTTCTACCTCGACCCCGCTGCGGCCGCTGATCTGACGCGAGTCCGCACTCCATGGGTGATCGGCGAAGTGGAATGGACGCGCGCGCACGAAGTCGCCGCAGTGGTCTGGCTCAGCGAAGTGACTGGAAAGTCAATCCTCAAGCTCGACACTCTCGACTACCGCGAGCATCACTTGAGCTCCCTCCTCGCTCGCTACCAGCTCGCGGGACCACTCAATGGCGAGGTGTTCAACGCCCTCATCTCGAAGGTTCGCGGCCGGAGCAAGCTTCCGTCGGGACAGAACATCGTCGTCTTCTCGCCCCACCCCGACGATGACGTCATCTCGATGGGCGGAATTCTCAACAAGCTTCATCAGAACGAGAACAGGATCGTCGTCGCGTATCAGACGTCGGGAAACATCGCGGTGTTCGATCACGAGGTGCGGCGTTACGTGGATTTCCTTCGGCGCGTGAACCGCGATCTCGACCTGCGCCAGTCGGGAGTGCTTGCTGTGATCGAGAAGGTCGAGCAATTCCTCGCCCGCAAGGAGCCGGGTCAGGTGGACATACCGGAGGTGCTGGCGATCAAGCGCGGGATTCGTGAAGCCGAGGCCGTTTCGGGGATCGAGACGTTCGGCATGAGCCGCGACCAGGCGAGGTTCCTCAACCTTCCCTTCTATCAGACGGGAAAGACACGCAAGGATCCGATCGGGCCGGAAGACGTTCGGATCACGCTCGAGCTGCTCGAGGAGCAGCGCCCATCTCTCATTTTCGTCGCCGGTGATCTTTCCGATCCTCACGGAACGCACCGGATGTGTCTCGAGACAGTGCAGCGCGCGCTGGAGAAATACTCGGGCGCCGCGCCGGAGATCTGGTATTATCGGGGCGCATGGCAGGAGTGGGACATCGGTGTAGCCGACGTTCTGGTGCCGCTATCGGAGGACGAGCTGCGATGGAAGATTCTCGCGATCTTCAAGCACCAGAGTCAGAAGGACCGGGCTCCCTTCCCGGGCCCGGACGAACGCGAGTTCTGGCAGCGTGTGGACGAGCGCAACAAGCGCACGGCAGCGACTGTGGACCGGCTCGGACTGCCGGAGTACTTTGCGATGGAAGCCTACGTTGTGCGCCGCGGCGGAGCACCGATGAGGGCGGAGACGGTCGCTACGAGCGCACTCGGATCGCCGACCGACCCGGGAGCGCCACGGCCGAGGGCGAGGTGAGTTAGAGAGGTGGGTTCGCACGCCTGAGATGCACTCGATAGACAGACAGATTTTTGGGGCTGCAGGTGAGACTGTGAGATAGTGAGAAAAGCGGTTGCTTCGCGGCGCTTCTTCTAGATCACGCCGGCGAAAGGTCCTTTTTTTGGTAACTGCAACTGCAGAAGGCGCTACTCCTCTCGATAGGCGAGTTTAGTTCCACAATCAGTTGCAGTTCTCACCGTCTCACCGCCTCACCAGCCAACTCACGGATATGTATCGAACACGAGTCCCAGGTTCCCGGATTGTCCACGAGCAACATCGCGGCGATGGTGAGTCCGCGGAAAACATCCAGTGAGACCAGCCGTTCGCGCTTTGCCGGGGCGGGCGCGGCAGCAGATGCGATCTGCTCGCCGGATCCGGCGGGCGACATGCGCGGCACAGTCGTAGTGGGAATCCCAATCGTCGTGGCCATATCGCGCAGTCCTCCAGTCTTCAGCAATCGCCCGGGTGACATGCGCTCGCAAGTCTTTGCTTACGGCGGTGCTACGTCATGATTGCAAGAGTTCTACGTACATTGGCGGATAGTTGCTCTCGGGCATTGAGTCTAGCCTTGACGACAGCATGATACGCCCTTAGGTATGGCGCACGCCGGGTTTCCCGTGGTGATGAATCAGCCGTCGGGTCGCCTGCATATCTTCCACAATCGAGGTCACTCGTGTTCGCACCCACCGTATGTAGATCGTTCGTCGGTATTGCGATGATCGCGGTAGCACTGCCGGCAGCCGCTCAGACTGGGACGATATCAGGAAGGGTTACCGAAGCAAGTTCGGGCGCGGGCATCGCCAGCGCCGGCGTGCGGGTTCTTGCCGGAATTCGAAACGCGGGAGGCGCCGCAACCGACGAGAATGGCAACTACCGCATCGCGAACATTCCCGCTGGCACCTATACCGTGGAGGCCAGGCGGGTCGGCTACACGGCGACCCGGACAGAAGGGGTAGTTGTAGGTGCGGGCGCATCAGCCTCAGTAAACATTGCCATGGCGGAGCTTCCGACCCACCTCGAGATGGTGATCACCGGTGTCTCGCGCGCGCCCGAAAAAGTCATTGATGCACCGGCGTCCGTTTCAATCGTGAACTCCGCGCAGATCAACGAGCGACCTTCGATCAACGTCGCCGACCATGTTGCGGCGCTTCCGGGAATCGACGTCGCACGCGGTGGACTGATGCGCTCGAATATCGTTGCCCGCGGATTCAACAACATCTTCTCCGGCGCGATGATGACGTTGACGGACAACCGATTTGCATTCGTTCCTTCGTTGCGCGTCAACATTCCGTATCTCAGTCCAACGGTGAACGAGGACATCGAGCGAATCGAAGTAATCCTCGGACCGGGCGCGGCGCTCTACGGACCGAATACGCCAAGCGGTGTCATGTCACTGACCACCAAATCGCCCTTCGGCACGCAGGGTACCACCGTGACCGTAGACGGCGGCAATCAGAGCGTACTCAGGGGCTCGTTACGCACCGCCTGGACCCCCACGGAAAAGTTTGGAATCAAGGGCACGATCGAAGGGTTCAGAGGCACTGAGTGGGACTTCGTTCCCGCGGATACCGTAGGCGAGCAAAAGAAGCGTGACCGGGATCTGAAGCGCTACGGCGGCGAGCTCCGTGTCGATTTCCGTCCGACCCCGGCGAGCCTGATCATCGCGAACTACGGCCGTAGTGGGGCTAATAGGGCGATCGAGCCGACGGGACTGGGTCCGGCACAGGTCAAGGATTGGGTTTATCAGACCTATCAACTCCGCGCGCGATACAAGCAGCTTTTCGGTCAGGTGTTCATGAACACCAGCGACGCGGGCGGCAGCTTTCTGCTTCGCGCCGTGCGCCCCACTTCGAATTGTCCCGACGTGACCGATCCCGCATGCGTCATCGACCGCTCGAGGCAGATCGTCGGGCAGCTTCAGCATGGATTCAACTTCGGCGGGCGCGAGCGTCTGCTTTACGGGCTCGATTACATCTACACCGAGCCGCGAACCGAAGGCACCATCAACGGACGCAACGAGGCAGACGACAAGATCACCGAAGTAGGTGGGTATCTCCATTCGGTAACGACCCTGTCGCGGATGCTCGAGCTTACGGCGGCAGCGCGCATGGACAAGCACAGTCGCCTCGAGGACCCGGTCTTCTCGCCCCGAGTTGCGCTCGTCATCAAGCCGAAGGAGGACCAGAGTCTCCGCCTCACATACAACCGGGCGTTCTCCACGCCGAGCACGCTCAACCTCTTCCTCGATCTGCTGGCGAACCGCATTCCTCCGACGGGCACGCAGTTGTTCGGTGTGCGCGCGATCGGCGTTCCCGAGACCGGCTTCCATTTCCGCCGCGATTGCGCCGGTGGCGTCGGCAGCCTTTGCATGAGAGTTCCGGCAGCGTTCGGCGGCACTCCGGCGAATCCGGTTCCAGCCAATGCTGCACTTCTCTACAAAGCAGCCGTTGCTGCCGCCGGCCCGGCCTTGATCGCCGGCGGTGTCCCCGCTTCGTTGGTCGCGTTTATCGGCTCGCTGCAACCCGGCCTCACCGAGGTGGGAACGAAGCTCCGACAGCTGCAGAGCAATGGGACGTTCAAGGACGTTGCGCCGACGGACCTGCGTGACGTGGACCGGCTGAAACCGACGATTCACACCACGTTCGAGGGTGGCTACAAGGGAGTCATCGCGAATCGCCTGCAGCTCTCGCTCGACCTATGGCACGAGAACAGAAAGAACTTCGTCGGCCCGCTCATCGTCGAGACGCCGAACGTCTTCCTCGATGCGCCGAGTCTCGGTGCCTATCTCGCCGGCAAGTTTGCGTTGATCGGATTGCCCGCGGCGCAGATCGCGGCGCTGGCTCCAACCATCGCGGGAGCCCTGGGCGGTATATCCGGTGGCAAAGGCGCCGCTGTTGGCGTTCCGCTCGCGGTGGTCAACTTCAACGAGTCGCTCTCGTCGGGAAGCGACGTGGTCGTCACCTACCGCAACTTCGGCAATCTGAATCTCTGGGGCAGTGACCTCGGCGCCGAATATCTCCTCGGCGGCGGATTCTCACTCCAGGGCACGTACTCGTACGTGAACAAGAAGCTGTTTCCGCGGTCGGAGGTGGGTGGCGTGCAGGATATCTCGCTCAACGCACCGGCCAACAAGCACTCATTCGCGGTGAACTATCGCGACGATGTGAAAGGCTTCAACGCCGAACTGCGTGAGCGGCACGTGGACGGATACCGCGCGCTGTCGTTCATCGATGGCGAGGTCAACGCCTACACGCTCGTCGACGCGAATATCTCGGTTCGCCCTTCGTTCCTCAATGGCTTCATGTGGTCGCTGAGCGGCACGAATCTGCTCGACAAGAAGCACCAGGAGTTCGTACAGGGCAGCATCATCGGCCGCCTGATCATGACGCGCGTTCAGGTCACGTTCTAGAGGGCGCATGTTTTTTGGGGTGGAGCGGTGCGCCGGTCCGGCGTGCCGCTCCGTTCTCCTTTCGGGATCTGATTCAGCAGGCGCGCGGATGAATGTTCTCATAGACCCCCGGTGCCGCCCGGTGATCGGGCATCGGGGGAATCGCGCGCACGCGCCCGAAAACACGATCGAGTCCTTTGCTCAGGCCGTCGCCGCAGGAGCTGATGCAATCGAGCTCGACGTGCACATCTCCGCCGACGGAATTCCCGTCGTCGTCCACGACCCGCACGTACGACGCACGACCGACGGAGTCGGCGATGTCGCGCACATGACCTTCGCCGAGCTGCGCGCTCTCGATGCGGGTGCGCATTTCACCCCCGACGGAGGAAAGACGTTTCCGTACCGCGGGCAGGGCCATCGCATCCCATCGCTCGACGAGGCCATCGAGGCGTTCCCGTCGATTCCGATGCTGATCGAGATCAAGGTGCCGCAGGCAGCCGCCGCGGTGCGCGGCACGATCGAGGCACGAGACGCAGAGGAGCGGACGCTCGTGGATAGTATGTATCCGGCGGCGCTGCGCATTTTCTCGGATTCGCCGATTGCAGTTGGTGCGTCAAGATCGGACGTCATTCGGGCGATGCGCGAGATCCTTCTCCGGCGTCCACTGACGCCGTTTGCGTTCAAGGCTTTTTGCGTGCCGCCCCATTACTACGGTGTGCCGCTACCTGTGCGCCGGTTCGCGCGTGTCGCTCCGTCGCAGAATTGCGCCGTTCACGTCTGGACGATAAACGATCCGCAGCAAGCGACGGATCTATGGCTGAGCGGTGTGAATGGAATCATCAGCGACGAGCCGGCGCTGATGCTGCGTACCAGAGCGATGCTGCCGGGGGACTCGAGCAGCCGCTAGCGTGCTCCGGCATTGAGCCGCCTCAGCACCTCGCCGAGTCGCTGGATCTCCTGCCCGTACGTCGTCCAGTCTCCCTGCCTCTGGGCGGACATCGCGCGCTGGTAGTGATCCTGCGCTTCGCGCAG
>JAHFCS010000135.1 GCA_023249395.1 Gemmatimonadota bacterium | reverse complement strand
TCGCGATCCGCGTCGGTCTGATCCTCGGTGCGCATCTCGCGTATCTCGTGAATGCGGTCGAGCCCGGCGAACGCTTCGGTGATCTGGGTCCCGATGGACGCGATCTGCACCAGCGGAGCGGCCACCATGCCGATAAAGAAGATGTACATGACGAACCCGCCGAGCGTCATCGTTCCGTTGAGGATGTCGTGTCCGCCGACGAGGATCATGATCACGCCGATCGTCCCGACGATGACCGTCGCCCCCGCCCCGACGATCGACGTCGCGGTGATCGTGCGCGCGACGTTCTCGAACAGACGCTCCACACCCTCGGAGAAGATCCGCTCCTCACGACCCTCGGAGACGTAGACCTTGACGATCCGTATGCCACCCAGCGACTCCGCGAGCCGGCCGGTGACGTCGGCGTTGAGTCGGCCGCGATCGCGGAACAACGGACGAAGTCGCTTGAACGCAAATGCCATCATCCCGCCGAACGCCAGCAGCACGAAGATCGTGATCAGCGTGAGCTTCCAGTTCAGATAGAAGAGCACCGCCAATCCGATGACCGCGGTGACGAACCCGCCCGTGAGCTGGATCAGTCCCGTCCCGACAAGATTCCGGACGCCTTCGGCGTCGGTCATGATACGTGAGATCAACACGCCGGTCTTGGTCGAGTCGAAGTACGAAACGGGCAGATGGAGAACGTGCGACTGGACGTTCTTGCGCATGTCAGAGATCGCCCGCTGCGCCGCGATGCTGACGATCTGCGACAACCCGTAGGTCGTGATTGCCTGGACAATCATCGCGCCGGCAGCGGCCAGCGCGAGCGGCAGGAGCAGCTCCGATTTGTGCTTCGCGAGGACGTCGTCGATCAGATACTTCGAGCTCGCCGGAAGCACCAGACTGGCAAAACGATTCACGAGCATCAGTGCCAGGCCGATCACAAGCGACCGGCGGTGTTGCCAGACGAGCTCGCGCGCCTCAGCCCACGCCCTGTTGTAGTTGACCTTCTTGCTTGGATCCGCGGCCATGTAGTCCGGTCGTTATTGGTGTGCTCGTTATTGGTGTGCGGAATCTAGCGGAGTGTCCGCGGAGGCATGCCCTCGAACGCCTTCCGCAGAAGCGCGAGCACGCCGTCACGCATAACGGGTTCCGGATTGGGGTAGGGCCGCTCGACCGCGAGATCCGCCGCTCGCTCGAGGTCCTGCTCCCGCATTCCGATGTCGGCGAGCGACGCCGGCGTTCCGATTCTACGGCCAAATGCGTAGAGCGCGGACGGTGCATCGCCGCCGCCGAGGGCGCGGGCTACAATTGCCATCGCGCCGCCGGCCGCTTCGAGATTGTATTCGGCGGCATAGGGAAGGAGCACCGCGTGGGTTTCCGCGTGCGGGAGGTCGAAGCTTCCACCGAGCGTGTGGCAGAGCTTGTGATGCAGACCCATCTGCACCGTCCCGAGCGCCGACCCGGCAAGCCAGGCGCCGTACAACGCTTTCGTTCGCGCCACGATGTCGGCCGGAGTTTCAGTGATTACCGGAAGGGCTGAGCTGAGAGAGCGTATCCCCTCCTCCGCCATCCATGACGTCACCGGATTCGCATCGGGCGCATACAACGCTTCGACGCAGTGGGCGATGGCGTTCATGCCGCTCGCCGCCGACACCGGTACCGGCAGGTGCAGCGTAAGCTCCGGGTCGTAGAGAACGACTTTCGGTTGAACCCGCGCGTCGCGTCCAGTGCGTTTGGTCCCGTCCTCGGTCATGCCCCACAACGGCGTCATCTCCGACCCGCTGTAGGTCGTCGGAACGGCGATGATCGGAAGATTGTTCGACGCTGCAACGGCCTTTGCGACTCCGATCGCCGAGCCGCCGCCAAGGGCGAGGATGGAATCCGCGCGCTGTGCCGACGCGTATTCGCGTGCGCGCTCGGCAACCGCACCGGGTACATGCACCACCGCTTCGTCGAATGTCCCAGCCACCCGGGAGCCGAGCATTGTCGTCGCCCGCTCGAGAAGCTCCCTTCGTCCGCGCGTGGCGACGAGAAGAATCCGTTGCGCTCCGAGACGGTCTGTCTCCTCGGGGAGCTGGGCGATGCACCCGGCGCCGAACAGAACGCGCGAGGGAATCGTGTCGAATGTGAAGCGCATCTACCTGGCGGACACTACCGCCGCCATCATCGCTCGAACTGCACCGACTTCGTCCTCATTCACGATGTGGCCCATGTCCGGATAGAGACGCGTCGTAACGACCGCTCGCATGCGCTTGAAGACCACTGCCGTTTCCTTGACCCGCCTTGCCGGAATGTGAAAATCGACGTCGCTGCATCCGAGGAAGATGGGACTCCGGTCGAACGAGCCCTGGTAGTCGCGCGGAGTCTCGTCGGGGCCAATGAGGCCGCCGCTCAAACCCGCGACTCCGCCGTACCGGCGCGCGTGCCTGGCTGCGTATTCCAGCGAGAGGCAGGCGCCCTGCGAGAATCCGAGCAGCATCGTCTTCGCCGGTGGAATTCCAGCCGCGGAGATTCGGTCCATGAGGTCGTCGATCGCCGCCAGTCCCGACGTTATTCCCGGCTCGTTGCTCGGAATCGGCGCAAGAAACGAATTCGGGTACCACGTGTTGCCCGCGGCCTGAGGAGCGAGGTACGCGAAGCCGGTCGTGTCGATTGCCTGGACGAGCGAGAGGATGCTTTCGGCCGTCGCATTCCGGCCGTGAATCATCACCATCGCCGCAGTCGCGGTTGCGAGCTTGGCGCCCGCCATCCGGACCGGCTGGCCCTGATGCGGTGACGCCGGCGCGTCGCGCAATGTCAGGATCCGACCGAGATCGGCTCCAGTGCTCCCTCGAGCCGGTCGCGACTTTTCTCCAGCCACGGCGGCAACTGGAGCTCGCCGCCGAGCGATTCACGCGGCTCATCAACCGTGAATCCGGGGCCGAGCGTTGCGATCTCGACGATCTGTCCGTCGGGATCGTGCATGTAGATGCTCTTGAAGTACACTCGGTCCATCACCGGCGTCACCTGCACTCCGGCGGACAAGAGCTTGTCGCGCCATTCGAGCTGCGTCTCATCGTCGGCGACCGCGAGAGCGAAATGATGGGTCTGTCCCGCTCCCATGCGCACCGCCGGCTCCCGCACAGGGTCTCGCTCGAAGTACGTCACGAGCGTGCCGGGCCTGCCGTCGCCCACACCCCAATACCAATGGAACGACTTGGGATCGTCGAAGTTGTTGGTGCGCTTGACGAGCCGCATGCCGAGGAGGCCGCCGAAAAAATCCTCCGTCTGCTTGATGTCCTTTCCGATCGCAGTGATGTGGTGGAGTCCATGCTCGAGCTGCATGCGATCGGTGATCACGGGCACCGGCTCGGGCCAATTGACGCCCGCGATCTTCGCCTTGTCGCGGTTGCCGGTGAGCATCTCCGGCGGCGGCGCGCGGTGCGTAGTCCCCAGCGCGTCAGCCGGCTCGTCGCGCGTCCACCCCGGGCCTCGTGTCGCGATCTCGACGATCGTCCCGTCGGGATCCTTTATGTAGATGCTCGTGAAGTAATGGCGATCGAGCGGGCCGTTGACCGGAATCCCCATGTCGGTGAGACGTCGCTTCCACATTAGAAGACCGTCGTAGTCGGCGACGTGGAGGGCGAAGTGGTGCGTCCCCCCGATTCCGGGCGCGCCCTGAGCGGCATTGCGCCATTCGAAAAACGTCACCAGTGATGACGGCTCGGCGTCCGCGTTGCCGAAGTACAGATGGTATGTACTCGGCGCGTCGAAGTTGACGGTCTTCTTTACGAGTCTAAGGCCGAGGACGCCGCTGTAGAAATCAGCCGTCCGCTGAGCGTTGGCGGAGACGATCGTGATGTGGTGGAGGGAGAGGATGGACATGCGGGACTCCTGAAATCGGATGCGCGGGACCCTTATCCGAAATATGCGCTTCGTTGCGGCGCACGGAAGCGGAGCCCACTTGTCAATGAACGACCCATCCAGTTTGCGCGTCGTGAGTTTCCAGTCTTTCAGTCGACCCGTTCGTCCGTGTCATTAATCACGGAGACACGGGCGACGGGATCACAGGGAACTCATAACGCGCATACTGGATGGGTCTGGACGGTTGGGGCGGGGCCAACGTCGCTTCCTAGAATTGGAAGTAGATGAATGGGCGCGTGTGGACGGGGGAGAATAGAAATAGTCCCACTACCCACACGGTCACAACGAACGCGCCAACGAATCCGGGACGGGGGAGCAGCATGTACAGACCCGCGGCGCGATGAGGCCTCAGCGCAATGCCGCGATCCGGCTCATCGTAGATGCTCGATGCAAATGCCGGCGCCGGCACCCAGGTCTCGGGCGCCGTGTTTGTTTTTTTCTCCTGCGCTGCGACCCATGACCCCGCCGCATGAGCCGCCACAACGAGCGGCAGGATGAGAAGGAACGGCAGGTAGACCCATGTCGCGCCGCCTGGTATGAGCCCGGCGATTTTCTCCAGCATCACGATCGCCGTCGAAAAGTCAGACGCGCGGAAGAACACCCAGGCCACGCAGACGAACGAGTAGGTCGTCAACCACCCCACAATTCCCCTGAACGGTCGCCGGCCGTGTGACACGTGCTCGCTCCACAGCTTGTGAATAGCGAGACCGACGCCGTGCAGCAGTCCCCAGACGACAAACGTCCACGCGGCTCCGTGCCACAGCCCGCCCAGGAGCATGGTGAGAAAGAGATTGATGAACGTCCTTCGCGCTCCCTTCCTGTTTCCGCCGAGCGGTATGTAGAGATAGTCGCGCAGCCATTGCGAGAGCGTGATGTGCCAACGCCGCCAGAAATCCGTGATCGACCTCGCCAGATAGGGCATGTTGAAGTTTTCCGGCAGATCGAAGCCGATGATCCGCGACACTCCGATCGCCATGTCGGAGTAGCCGGAGAAGTCGCAGTAGATCTGGAGCGAGTAGGCTACGACGGCCGACAGAACCGTGAATTGTGAATAAGCCTCTGGCGTCGCGAACACGGGATTCACGAGGGTGGCGAGCCTGTCTGCGACAAACAGCTTCTTCGTCACTCCCAGGAGTATGAGCTGGAGTCCCACGGTCGCGCGCTCGCGCGAGGGCTGAAGAGCGCGATCCATCTGCGGAAGAAAAACCGAGGCTCGCACGATCGGCCCGGCGATCAGCTCGGGGAAATACGAGACGAACATCGCGTAACGCCACATGCTCCTGCATGCAGGCATCTCGCGCCTGTAGACGTCGATTGTGTAGCTGAGCGTCTTGAAGGTGAAGAACGAGATCCCGAGCGGGAGCGCAAGTCCGAGCGGGACAGTCGTCAGGCCGAAGAGTCCGGCAATCGAGTCGGCGAAGAAATCAGCGTACTTGAAGTAGCCAAGCAGTCCGAGGTTCGAGACGAGACTGAACACGAGCCATCGCTTTCGCATGGCAGGGTCGTCGGTCTCTTCGATCCGGACTGCGCACGCAAAGTCTACGAGGCTTGGCGCGGCAAGGATGAGCAGGTGCCAGGGAGTATGCGACCCGTAGAAGACAGCGCTCGCGACGAGCAGAAGCCCCTGCCGCGACTCCCGGGTCGGCATCACCCGAAGTCCGGCAAGGACCATGATGAAGAAGACGACAAAGCCCCACGAGATGAAGAGCATTCCGCGTACTAACGCTCTGCGACCTGTGAGCTTATCCGGGAAGACTCCGAGTGGATCGCACGCCAGATCTCGCGTCCCACGAGCTGATGCCCCATCGCATTCAGATGCCCGACGCCGAGGGTGGTGGTCGAGAATCCGCGCAGCACATAGCCGGCACGCCGGGCCGCGAGCATCATCGGCCGCATCGACACGCAACGCACCTTCTGCTCGGCGCATGCGGCAAGCAGTCGCTGCTCGCCCGGATCAGCGATCTCGCCGCCAGTGACCCTCACGTCCGCCGTATAGACGAGGAGGAGGTGCGACCCGAAGGCGCGCGCCAGTGCTTTGACTTCGGCACGCGGAACAGCGGCGATCATCGCCGGTTCCGGCAACGGACCGCGGGCCTCGACTGGGGCGTGCAGCCAGGCGCGAACTGTCTTCGGCGCGCGCTCGAGAACGCGCTGCCACCGGATTCTGAACAGCGTTGCGAGAGTGGAGCTATGATGCGTAGCCGGGGCCGCGTTTTCGCCGGGCGCATGGACAATCTCGACAGCATCATCCCTGCCGATGCGCATTCGTGGAAAACGCCGGTTGAGCGGATCGGCGCCCAGGTCATCGCCGTCGAGCACCACCACAACCTGTTCCGGATGCCAGCGATCGTTGACATCACGCGCGACGGAGAGGTACTGCGCCGGGGAAGCCCCTCGCCAGCCGTACTGCCTGACATTGACGACGTAAT
>JAHFCS010000134.1 GCA_023249395.1 Gemmatimonadota bacterium | reverse complement strand
TTGAGCCAGATGAGGGCCAGATAGAACCCGATTAGTCCGAACGACACCCATAATGTCCCGAGGGGACCGTGCGTTTCCATGCATCACTCCGGAGCGGCGGTTTAGATTAAGATATCATGAGAGAGCGCCGGCATGAAGAAGACAAAGTGACGCAGGCGGTCGCGACGGCATTTGCCGGGCTCGACCGGCTCGTTCTTGCCGTGTCCGGTGGTGTGGATTCGATGGTCATGCTCCACGCCGCTGCGTCAATCGCGCCTGACAGGCGGCCGGCTCTTCTTGTCGCGAGCTTCGACCACGGAACCGGTGCGGTGGCCCGGCGCGCGGTTGAAGCTGTGCGCCGAACGTCGAAGGAGCTTGGGCTCGCGTTCAGAGGTGGCAAAACGGATCGAGCTGTAGTGACCGAGCATCAGTGGCGCCTCGCCCGGTGGACCTTTCTTCGTGGGGCAGCGGAAGAGTTCGGTGCACCCGTTGCAACCGGTCACACGCTCGACGACCAGGTCGAGACGATCTTCATCCGCATCCTCCGGGACGCCGGACCTCGCGGACTTGCCGCGCTCTTCGCCGAATCCGAGGTGATTCGGCCCTTCCTCCACCTGCGCCGCGCCGACCTCGCCCGCTTCGCACGGGCACGCCAGGTCGTGCACGTCGAGGATCCGTCGAACTCCACACGGTCGCATCTTCGCAACCGCGTCCGCCACGATCTCCTGCCTGCCATTGCGCGAATCAGACCAGGCTTTCCCGCTCAGCTTCTCTCGATCGCCAAACGATCGGCGGATTGGCGCTCACGCATGGCGGATATCGCAGATCAGCTCGATGCAGAGACGGGCGAAGACGGGTCACTTCGCATTGCGAGGGGTGCTCTGCGTGGGTATGATGCTGAATCGCTCCGCGCGCTCTGGCCGTCGCTTGCCGCGAGGGCAAATGTGGTAATGGATCGGCGAGGAACTCATCGCCTCGCCGAGTTTACTACCAAAGGGGTAACAGGCGGCTCGATTCAGCTTTCTGGAGGGGTCGAAGTACTGATGTTACGCGATCATATGCTGCTTCGCAGGTGGGACTGGCGCCGGGTGGAAGCCGCGCGGGCGTCGAGACTTGGCGCGCCCGCTCCCCGCACTGCCTCCCACGCGGGGCGAATGTGACCGCGACTATCGCCGATCCCCGCCTCTCTGGCCGCAGCGTCAAGCGAATTGCATTCGACGAGAAGACTATCGCCGAGCGGGTCGCCGAGCTGGGCGCCGAGATTACCGCTGCGTATCCGGGCGGCGAGTTGCTCGTTCTGGGCCTGCTGAAGGGCAGCTTCATCTTTCTGAGCGACCTCGTACGACAGATTACCCGCCCACTTCAGGTAGATTTCCTGGTTGCGGCGAGCTACGGCGACGGGATGGTGTCGAGCGGGACGGTAAGGTTGCTGTACGATCCCGAGACCGAGCTGGAAGGGAAGCATATCCTTCTCGTCGAGGACATCGTCGACTCTGGACGCACCCTCAACAGGCTTATGTCGCTGCTCGAGGACAGACGCCCGCGCTCGCTCGAAATTTGCGCACTTCTTCACAAGCGTATTGCGGAGGAGTTGCAATACGGAACACGGTTCGTCGGTTTTGATGCACCCCACGAGTTCCTTGTGGGGTATGGGTTGGATCACGCGGAGGATTTCCGCCATTTGCCGTACATCGCGAGCTTGCAGTAATGCCACTACCAATTCCGCAGAAGCCGAAGGGTCCGGGTAGATGGGGCAAGGCCTCCAAGCAGCTCTCGTTCTGGGTGCTGCTGGTTCTCCTCGCCGGAACCCTCTTTACATACATGTCGGGATCGAAGGAGTCCGCTCCGAAGATCTCCTACACCCAGTACAACCAGGAGCTCGAGCGTGGCAACGTCGCGGCAGTGACGATGCAGGAAGGCAAGCTCCTCACCGGTGATTTCCGCACCAAGGTGCAGATCAGCGGCCGTCCCGCTCAGCGCTTCACCGTCCTGCTCCCGATCCAGAACTCGGACCGCGAAGTGACGAGGCTGCAGGAGAAGAACGTTCAGATACGCGCCGAGGCCGAGAGCACGTCGTTCGGCGGACTGATCTTCATGATCCTGCCCTACATCATCATTTTCGGTGCCTGGATGCTCATTCTGCGCCAGATGCAGGCTGGTGGCGCGAAGGCATTCTCTTTTGGCAAGTCGAAAGCCAAGCTTCTGACGGCGGATTCTCCGAAGGTCACCTTCGCCGACGTCGCGGGTGCCGACGAGGCCAAGGTCGAGCTCGAGGAGATCATCGAGTTCCTCAAGGACCCGCAGAAGTTCACCAAGCTCGGCGGCAGGCTGCCCAAGGGCGCGCTGCTCGTCGGCCCGCCGGGCACCGGCAAGACGCTGCTCGCCCGCGCGGTCGCGGGTGAAGCCGCGCGTCCGTTCTTCTCGATGTCGGGATCCGACTTCGTCGAGATGTTCGTCGGCGTCGGCGCGAGCAGGGTGCGCGATCTGTTCGAGCAGGGCAAGGCCCACGCGCCGTGCATCATCTTCATCGACGAGATCGACGCCGTCGGTCGCCATCGCGGCGCCGGGCTCGGTGGCGGTCACGACGAGCGCGAGCAGACGCTCAATCAGCTGCTCGTGGAGATGGACGGTTTCGAGTCGAACGACGGCGTGATTCTGATCGCCGCCACCAACCGGCCGGATGTCCTCGACCCGGCGCTGCTCAGGCCGGGCCGCTTCGACAGACAGATCGTCGTGGATGCGCCGGACCTCCGCGGCCGCGAGGGAATTCTCAAGGTCCACACGCGCAACAAGCCGATCGCCGACGACGTCAACATCACCACGCTCGCCCGGGGCACACCGGGAATGTCGGGTGCCGACCTCGCGAACCTCGTGAACGAAGGCGCGCTCCTGGCCGCCCGCAGGAGTCACGACAAGGTCTACATGGTCGACCTCGAGGACGCCAAGGACAAGGTGATGCTCGGCGCCGAGCGGAAGTCGATGGTGATGAGTGAACAGGAGCGGACGCTGACCGCGTATCACGAAGGCGGCCATGCTGTCTGCACAATCAAGACAAAGGGGAACGATCCGCTTCACAAGGTGACGATCGTGCCACGCGGGCGCGCAATGGGTCTGGCGTTCACACTTCCCGAGGACGACCGGTTGTCCATCACGCGCGAGCAGCTCGAGGCGATGCTCGTCCGCATGTATGGCGGTCGCGTTGCAGAAGAGCTCGTGTTCGGGCACGGACGCGTTACGACGGGAGCGTCGAGCGACATCCAGCAGGCGACAGGACTCGCCCGTCGTTACGTGAGCCAGTGGGGCCTTTCCGAGGCGATCGGCCCGATCCTGGTCGGCGACAACGAGCAGGAGCTGTTCCTCGGACGCGAGATTCAGACGCGTCGTGAGGTGTCGGAGCGCACGGCGCAGCTCGTCGATTCCGAGGTGACTCGAGTCATCAAGGAGGCATACAGCCGCGCAAAGGAGACTCTCACCGAGAATCTCGACCTGCTGCACGCGGTGGCGAATGCGCTGCTCGATCGTGAGACGCTGACAGGCGATGAAGTCATGCAGCTCGCACGTGGAGAGACGCTGCCGCCGCGTCCCGCGCCGCCTGCGATCCCATCCGTGACGGTCAAGGAATCCCCGGTTATACAACCGAAAACGGCGAAGCCGCCGCTCTTCGGCGGGCCGGAAGTCGCGCCGGCGTGACGATGGTCGGCGAGCGGCCCGGCGCGGCCACGGAGCCGCGCCGGTGGCGCGCCGGCTCGATTGAGATTTCGCTCGACAGGCCGATCGTCGTCGGCATTCTGAACGTTACCCCCGACAGCTTTACCGACGGGGGAAATTTTTTTTCGCCGGCGAATGCCGTCGCGCACGTCCGCCGCCTCGTCGCTGACGGAGCCGACATCGTCGACATCGGCGGCGAATCCACGCGGCCCGGCGCCCTGCCGGTCGAGCCGGAATAGGAAACACGGCGTGTCGTCCCCGTCATCGCCGCTGTGCACGAGCGGTGGCCGGAGCTGCCGATATCCGTCGATACGAACAAAGCCGAGGTTGCCGCCGCCGCGATCGATGTCGGCGCGACAATCGTGAACGATGTCTCAGCGCTCCGCCTCGACCCGATGATGACGCGGGTGGTGACGCGGACCGATTGCGCGGTGATTCTCATGCACTCCCGCGGACGCGTTGCCGAGATGGCCAGCTACGAGCATGCCACTTACGACAACGATCCGGTCGCGACGATCGTCGCGGAGCTCGAGGCCCGCGCGAAATACGCCGAATCGGCCGGAGTTCAACGAGACCGCATAGTGCTCGACCCCGGCCTCGGCTTCTCGAAGCGAACGGAACACTCACGCGCAATCCTGCGCCGGCTCGACGCCCTCGTGGCGCTCGGCTATCCGGTGATGGTCGGACCGTCGCGGAAGCGTTTCGTGCAGGAAGGGATGGCAGAAGGGTTTGCCGCGGTGAAAGGGGCCGATGAGCCGGTCGATCCCGCGGAGTTCTCAATCGCTGAACGCGACGCGGGGACAGTAGGCGCGAGCGTGCTGGCGCTCGCCGGGGGAGCGATCCTGTTCCGCGTTCACGACGTCCGCACACACCGCCGCGCTCTCGATGTCGCATGGTCGATCCTGGGCGGAAGGTCGGGCTGATCCGCTTTTACCGCGGGACGACAGCAGGGAAGTGATCAGAGCCGGGCGTGCTGAGCTCGCGGCGGGAACGACTCTCCTGGTCGTCTACCTCGCGACGCTGGCACCAAGCGTGACGCTCTGGGATTCCGGCGAGTTTCTCGCTGCGATCCACTCACTCGGGATTCCGCACCCGCCGGGCACCCCACTCTACATACTGATCGCGCACGTTTGGGCGCTGTTATGGGCGCCCCTCGTCGGCTTCGCCTATTCGATCAACATGTTGTCCGCCGTCTGCACCGCTTTCGGATGCGCGCTGCTGGCGAATCTTTTCGTGCGATGGACAGGCGATCGGCTCGCCGCCTACACGGCGGCGGTTTGCGCGGGATCGATGTCGAGCGTGTGGCTCAGCGCGAATGAGACGGAAGTGTACTCGGCCGCATTCCTCGCTGCGTGCACTCTTCTCTGGCTCGGGAACCGCGCGGGAGAGACCGGAGACCGCAGGTGGCTTTCGCTCGCGGCATACGTCGCCGGACTTGGCTTTGCGCTGCATCTGACCGTGCTGCTCACGGTTCCCGCCACGCTTTTTCTCGCGGGGCGCAGCCGGAATCCGCGCGAGCTGTTGCGGCAGGCCCCGGCGATGATAGCGATGTTCGCCCTTGGAGCCTCTGCCGTGTTGTTCATGCTCGTTCGCGCGCAGCACGATCCATCGGTGAATCAGGGCAATCCTTCGACCGTGTCCCTGCTCACCGACGTTCTTCTTCGGCGCCAGTACTCTCCCGCTCCGCTCTGGCCGCGCCAGGCGCCTCTTTTCATCCAGCTTGGCAATCTCTTCGAGTACGCCGACTGGCAGGTCGCGCTGGGCATATCACCGGACCCTCCACCGACGTGGGCGAGGACGCCGGTCACTGTTCTTTTTGGCATGCTGGGTGTGCTCGGCTTTTTGCGACACCGGAAAACAGACAGGCGAAGCTGGCGGGCATTGCTGATTCTCTTCGTGACAGCGACGGCGGGCGTTCTCGCGTATCTCAACCTGAAAGCCGGTCCGTCGTATGGGGTGGGATTCCTGGCCGCAGGCGCTGCGCACGAGGCGCGTGAGCGGGACTATTTCTTCTCGCTCGCATTCGTATGCTGGGGATTGTGGGCGGGTTTCGGCGCGGTGAAATGGCTTCCGCTCGCCGGTGTCGTGGGGGCGTTCGTACCGATCGCCCTGAACTGGAAAGCCGTCGACCGGCGCGGGGAACCTGGTGCGTCGGAGGCGCGACTCGGCGCAATGCGGATTCTCGAGAGCGCACCACAGCGGGCGATCGTACTCGCCCGTGGCGACAACGACACCTATCCAGTCTGGTACCTGCAGGAAGTCGAGCGCCGCCGGCGGGATGTTACCATTGTCGTCGTTCCGCTCCTGCCGGCGCAATGGTACAGGGCCGAGCTCGCAAGGCGTGACGGGCTGCTGCCAGCCGATCTCGTGATGAACTGGAGAGGTACAAAGCGGGTAGTTGCCGCCATTTGTCAGAGCGCGTCGGCTCAGGGGCGACAAATTGGATCAGCAGGCTCAGTTACCGGCGATAAATTCCCTGCGTCATGCGAAACCCAGTGACACTCCGGTTTCCCACGATGGCTTGTCTTGCCATTGGAGGTCTTTGCGCGATTCCGTGCCGCACCGCGATCGCGCAGGTCTCGAAC
This sequence comes from Gemmatimonadota bacterium, assembly GCA_023249395.1. Classification (GTDB taxonomy): domain Bacteria; phylum Gemmatimonadota; class Gemmatimonadetes; order Gemmatimonadales; family Gemmatimonadaceae; genus UBA4720. The sequence continues at coordinate 43 of JAHFCS010000134.1, read as the reverse complement.
CGAACGAGCCAGCCATTCGCGGTGATCGACGGCATTGCTCTCG
>JAHFCS010000133.1 GCA_023249395.1 Gemmatimonadota bacterium | reverse complement strand
TGAGGGTTCAACATCAGGATGCCGACGTTGCCAGGCGTGCCACCGGCCACTGCGCGAGCCGTGACGTGCAGGCTGTCCGATCCCCAAATGCTGCTAAAGCCGCGTGGCAGGTTCAGTTGGACGATTACCTCCGCATAGCCCGGCTTCCCGACAAAGTCGCCCGAGAGTGGATTTATGTTAACCGTGACCACCGATGTAACTCCGTTGTTGGGATACCCGTTCGCGGCGGCGGTTGACAGGGCGCTGGCTCGGGCGGTACCGGATGGATCGAGGCCGGCGTTGGTGGTATAGTGATCCCACAAATCAGTTGCAGCAGCGAGGGCAGCCGCGTCGGCGGCCGCCTGGACACTCCGTCGCTTGTCCTCGAGCATTCCCCCGTCAAAGGAGAGAGCGAGAATGCTCAAAACGGCGACGAGGGAAACTGCCATCAGCACGATGACGCTTCCGCGCCTGTTTTTCGCGTCAAGCCACATCACTTTCCACTCCTGGGTTAAAAGGACATGACAGAGACGGAAGTACTGGTCAGTGTCTTCGCCGGTAGATACGCTTCCGGTATCCACCTGTAATTGACAGTCACCGCTACCGTATTCTGGATGGTAACAGTGTTACCACCGACGACTGCCGTGTGAGTCTGGTGGTTGTTCGTATTCCACGTCACGGAGTAGGTGAGCTGGCTCAGGTCGAGCCCGTTTGCTCTGGCGCGGATGACCTGGTTGTAGACGTCCGTGGCCGTGGCCGCCGCGTGGCCGGTTTCCGCCGCATACTCGGCACCGTGGACAGACGCCCATCGGGAGGCCTCTCGTGACAGATAGCCAATTTGCTGATAACGAGAAACTCCCATGCCCCCGATGATCAGCCCGAAGAGCAGAAAGAGTGCGATGGGGGAAACGATCGCAAACTCGACTATCGTGTTTCCCCTGCGCGAGGTGAATCGCATGCCGGAGCCCCTTGTCATTCGACCTTTCGCATCTGAACCGTGCGTGTGAGGGTTACGCTTTGCGCAACACCCGGCAGGCGCATGATCATGTTGAACGTCCAACTGACCGTCACGCGAACGTAAGGGTTTCCGTCCGCATCGGTTCCGGTGCTCGAAGTGACGGTGGGCTGGGGGCTTAGATTCGTGGCGTCAGCCAGCGCCGCCTGGGTCACGTTGGCATATGGAGACTGGGCTATCGTCGTGGCGTCGCTGGCGTAGAGCGCACCGGCTCTCGCACAGTTTTCTATGGTTTGCCCGAAATAGAAAATCCGGCCAAAATCGACGACGATCACGAAGAGCAACAGCAGGAAGGGCACCACGATCGCCAGCTCGAGAGCGGCCGACCCTCGGCGCGAAAGGCGGCTATCGTTCCTTCGTCGGCACTGGACGGACGAACTGCTCTGGCGAGATACTCGCATCTCGCGCTCTCTTGGTGTAGAGATCGGGATAGATAGGTCGGAAATTCCCTACTGGCAAGCGTAAACCGCTCCATGGCAGGGCCGTGCCGGTTGACCCAAAGCTCTGCGCCTGGTTAAACACCTGAATCAACTCCCATACTAACTGGAACGGTCTGATAGTAAACACTATATTACCCCAACTGTTCAGGGGGTTAACACGAGGTGACGAGAGTGTGAGGGCAAGAATTCTTCGCGGCGAGCGCGGCTCCATCATGTTGCTCGCCGCTGTAGTGTTGCCACTGCTGCTCGCCTTCGCTGCTCTGGCGCTCGACGCCGGATATCTGTTCGACTACAAACAGCGGATGGGTGCGGCTACGGATGCGGCGGCAGTAGCCGGTGCGTTCGAGGTCAGGCGGGACGCCGGGATCACCCAGGCTAACCTCGAGACCTACGCGCGGGACGACGCCGCACGTAACGGCTTCACACATGGCACTGGTGGTGTGACTGTCACGGTAAGCCATCCACCCGTTACCGGGCTCCATATCGGCGACAACAACTACGTCGAGGTTGTGATCTCGAAGCCGACTGCCACGTTCTTTGCGAAGATATTCGGCCAGTCTGCCGTTAACGTGAGCGCGCGTGCGGTGGCCGGGCCGGACGAAGGCGCGGGCTGCGTATTCGCGCTCAACACCGCGGACACCAAGTACCCGATCGAGTTCAATCTTTCCCAAAGCGGGACGCACATCAGCGTCCCCAATTGCGCCATCGTCACCAACGGAAACCTGAACGTCGTTTCCGGAAGCTCCATCGACTCGGCAGCGGAGATTCTGGTAACCGCCTCCAGCCGCACCGGTACGGGTACAATAAACCCAGCGCCAATTTTCAACGTCGCACCGTCACCCGATCCATTCGCCGACCTGAATGAGGCGTCGTTGTTCGGTACATCCTGGACGTGTGGCTGGAGCGGTGTGAGAACTCCCACGGGAGGCGGAGCGCCAACGAACATCAGCGGCACTGGCGCAGCGCTGCTGTCGACATCGGGAAACAACTACACAATGAATCCCGGTGTTTACTGCGGCAGTTCCGGTAACGAGGGCATCAAGATCGGGCTCAAGGTCAACACGCCGGATCCGCCGGGAACCTGCAATCCTGCTGTAGACGACGTGGTCCGGTTCCTTCCCGGCATCTACATCGTCGTCGGTGGCGGACTCGACTGGAAGCATACCTGCGTCGTCGGCGACGGAGTGGTGTTCTATTTCACCGGGACCGCGGCGAATCCCTATGCGGCTTGCGGCGGCAACATGTTATCCACCGATCCGCCCGATCGTTTTTTCTTCACCGCACCGCTCACGACTACAACAGGTTTCAAGAAATGGGATGGAACGGCGATTTCGCCTGCGCCTTACGAGGGCCTGCTGTTCATTCAGGATCGCAGGCAAGGCTCCGGCGGGGCAGGGGCGTTTCCAGCAGTAAATTGCGCCTCGAACCCGGTCATCGCCGACATGCTGCCGCAGAACATGATCCTCGACGGAGCGCTCTACTTCCCCAATGAGCACATCGTCTACGGCGCCACATCGTTGAGCGCCGGCACCTATACGATTCTTATTGGGGGGACACTCGCGTTCAAGGGCGCTGCGACGTTCAACAGCAACTTCACGGGCCTGGCCAGCGGTTCGCCTATAAAGACGCCGGGACTGGGTGAGTGATATGAGACGCAAACGCCAGCGCGGCAGCGCGCTGATCGAGCTCGTGCTGGTCGTGACTGTTCTCTCGATTGTGATTCTCGGCTCGATCGACTTCGGGCGCATCGCCTACATGGCGATGGCACTCACGAACGCCGCGCGTGCAGGCGCGATGGTCGGGTCTCAGTCGGCATCGGACAGCAACAATTTCACGGCAATGCGCAACGCCGCCTCTGCCTCAGCGTCCGCCGATATCGGCGCTATCACAGCCTCGGCGACGCGGAGCTGCGAGTGCGATGTCGGTGGCGTAGTTACGGTGATGGCAAACTGCCCGCCCACCGGTGTCTGTGCGGGAGTCGTGCGTATCCGGGTGAGCGTGACCGCCTCAAAGACCTTCAATATGCTTGCGCCATTCAGGGGTCTGCCCAGCAGCGTGAACCTCAGCCGCACCGCCATCATGCGCGCTCAGTAGCGCGGCATGCGAAAGAAAAGGCTGGTCGGCGAGAGGGGCTCCACCATGGTCGAGTTCGCGATTGCCACTACGGTCTTTTTCCTGCTCATCTTTGGCGCGTTCGAGTTCAGCCGCGCAGTCTGGCAGTACAACATCGTCGCCAACGCGGCAAAAGCTGCGGTCCGTTGGGCGGCTGTGCGCGGAAGCTCGAGCGGACAAACCGCCGCTACGGCTACCGACGTTCACAACTACATCGTGACGCAGATGTACGGTTATCCCGAGGTCGACACTGTGACGTGGACTCCGGTCGACAAGAAACGGGGCGATACCGTGAAGGTTGTGGTGCGTAGCAGCTACGTGATCAACGCTCCGCGGTTGCCAACGTACACGCTGCCCCTGAGAAGCGCCGCGAAGATGATAATCGCGCGGTAACGCTACTCTCCATACATCTCGGTTATGAGGCGCCTCAGGGCGGTGGCGTCTTCCTTGGAAAGCGCCGCCATCTTTTTGCCGATTCTCGACTTGCTGATTGTTCGTATCTGATCCACCGCGATTTCAGCGTTCCTGCGTCCGACGCGAACACCGAGGCGCGTGCGCCAACCTGGATGTAGCTGGGTCGTGAGCGGACAGACAGTGATTGTCTGGAGGCGCTCATTGAGTGCGTCCAGGCTCACGATCACCACTGGCCGAGCGAGCGCAGCCCAGCGGATTTCGTAGCGCCTCACCGCTTGCGCGAGCGTCGAGCGGATTCCCACTCGATTTCGTCAAGCCCGTCGGCAGTTGTCGAATCCCACTCGCTCCAGTCCTCGCCGGCTGTGATCATCTCGAGGGCGGTATCCTCCCAGGACAGCTTGGGAATCGTGGGGCCAGGCGGACGCAGCAGGATTCCATCGCTTCGCTCTTCCATTATCACTTCGGCACCGATGTGGTATCGCTCAAGAGTGCCGGCGGGAATACGCACTCCGCGTGAATTTCCGATACGGGCAACTTTCAGCTCCCTGGGTTTCATGTAATAACTGTAATTACAGCCGTTGACGGCGTCAATTAGTCGGGGAGGTGCCGTCTTCCACAGCCTAATGGCAGTACTGCCATTAGCAAAACGGTGGGCCTACCTGGCGTCGATACTTCGCCGCCGCCCGGAGCCCCTCGGGCTTCTGTGTGGAGGAAACAGAAACATTCGTAAACTCCCTCGGCCCACGTTGACAATGGTCAGGTCGACGCGGCGATCGATCCTGGCGAGAAGTCGGATCAGTTTCTCCAGACTGAACCGTTCCAGTCGCCCATGATGCAGGTTCGACATGCGAGGCTGGTCCGTTCCCAGCCTGCGTGCCGCGACATACTGATCCCACCCGCCAACCAGCGCGAGAATCTCCAGACGCAGCTGCTCTTTCAGCCGGTCGATGGGGTCCTCATCGTGGGTCATGCCAAAAGATGCCCAGGCGGACGCGCCGGCCGGGTACCTTCTCCGCGCTCACGTTATACATTCCATGCACATGACAGGGGTGCCGCCACACGGCTGCTGAGAAAGTCCCTCATAACCTGATCCGGCTAGTACCGGCGTAGGGAGTCAACAATGGAAGCACGCACGCAGATGCATTACGCCCGGCGGGGCGAGATCACCGACGCAATGCGCTTTGTCGCCGAGCGCGAAGAGCTGAGCCCCGAGACGGTGCGCGACGAGATCGCAATCGGACGCCTCATCATCCCCGCCAACGTCCGTCACCTCGCGGGATCCCTCGAGCCGATGTGCATCGGCAGAGTCGCGAAAGTAAAAATCAACGCCAACATCGGAAACTCCGCGGTCTCCTCCGACATCAACGGCGAGATCGAAAAGCTCGGCATGGCGGTGAAGTACGGCGCCGACACGGTCATGGATCTCTCCACCGGCGGCAACATCGACGCCATCCGGCAGGCGATCATCGACTCGTCGCCGGTTCCGATCGGAACTGTGCCGATCTACCAGGCGGTGCAGCAGGAGAAGGAGCTCGAGGAGCTCACCGCCCAGGATCTGCTCGACATGATCGAGCGCCAGGCGAAACAGGGCGTGGACTACATGACGATCCACGCCGCGATCCTGATCGAGCACCTGCCGCTCGTCCACGGCCGCATAACGGGGATCGTGAGCCGTGGCGGATCGCTCCACGCCGTGTGGATGATGCACCACCGGAAGCAGAATCCGCTGTACGAGCACTTCGACGAAGTACTCGAGATTCTCCGCTACTACGACGTCACGATATCAATCGGCGACTCACTGCGACCCGGATGTCTCGCCGACGCCAGCGATCGCGCGCAATTCGCCGAGCTCGACACGATGGGCGAGCTCACCACGCGGGCATGGGAGCGCGACGTCCAGGTGATGATCGAAGGACCCGGACACATCCCGATGGACCAGATCGAGATGAACGTCAAACGCGCGAAACGAGTCTGTCACGAAGCGCCATTCTACACGCTCGGTCCGCTCGTGACGGACATCTCTCCGGGCTACGACCACATCTCGAGCGCCATCGGCGCGGCGATGATCGGCTGGTTCGGGTCGGACATGCTCTGCTACGTGACGCCCAAGGAGCACCTGGGCCTCCCGAATGCCAACGACGTCCGCGAAGGAGTCATCGCCTACAAGATCGCCGCCCACTCGGCCGACACCGCCCGCGGTCGCAAGGGCGCGCGCGATCGCGACGATGCGCTGTCGCGGGCGCGATACTCATTCGACTGGAAGGAGCAGTTCCGTCTCTCGCTCGATCCGGAGCGAGCGCAGGAGTATCACGACGAGACCCTCCCCGCCGAGTACTTCAAGAGCGCCGAGTTCTGCGGAATGTGCGGGCC
>JAHFCS010000132.1:3274-6386 GCA_023249395.1 Gemmatimonadota bacterium | reverse complement strand
GCGTGACATCCTCGCCCAGTTTCTCGTCGAGTCGGCAACTCTGAGTACCGTCGGTGCGGCGTTCGGCATCGCACTCGGCATCGCCGTCTCGCAGGTTATCGCGGCGACATCGCCACTCCCGGCATCCGTCGCGCCCTGGTCGATTGTCGCCGGAGTGCTGGTTGGAGCCGGCGTCGGAATAGCGGCCGGCATCTACCCCGCGAGTCGCGCGTCGAGGCTGGATCCGATTCTGGCGCTGAGGCAGGAGTAATGAGTCTCTCGTCCAAGATCTTCAACATCACCGAGGGCATCGGCATCGCGTTCGACGCAATCCGGTCGAACAAGGTCCGCGCGGCGCTCACCATCCTGGGAGTTGCGGTCGGAGTGTTCGTTGTGGTCGCGCTCTCGGCGGCAATCCACGGCATCAACGCCAGCGTCGCCAAGGACCTCGAATCCGCAGGACCGACGAGCTTCTTCGTTTACCGCCGGCCGGTGTCGCTCGCGACAGTGTGCGATGGTACCGACGAGACCTGTCCCGAGCGCCGGAATCCGGCGATCACGATGGCCGAATCGGAGGCGATAGCGCGGTTGCCCGAGGTTCTCGCGGTTACGCCGCACGTCGGCGGCAGCTCTCGCATCCGGTACAAGGATCGACAGACCAACAATGTCGGCGTGGACGCATACGCCGCTACATGGCTCGATATCGAAGGCGGCGACATCATCGCCGGCCGCAACTTCACCTACGCCGAGAACACGACTGGCGCGAGGGTTGTCGTCATCAACGATAAGCTCGCGGAGCAGCTTTTTCCGGGAAACGATCCGCTCGACAAGATGATCGTCATCAGCGGAGTTCCTTTCAAAGTGCTCGGCGTCTATCACAACGTCGGCAGCTTCCTGGGAAAGCCGAACTCGTCATCGGCGGGGAATGATCCGCGGGCAATCGTGCCCCTCGAGACGGGCACGCGCAGCCTCGATATGTGGATGCGGCGTCTCGATCTGACGGTAAAGCCGCGAGCCAGCGTGCCGCAGACGGAAGCCATCGATGCAGTCACCACACTCATCCGGGGCAAGCGCGGACTCCGCCCTGGGGCGCCCGACAACTTCGCGGTGGTGACATCCGACAACCTGCTGTCGGTTTATAACGGCTTCTTTGGTGTGTTCTTCTTGGTGATGATTTCTCTTTCCGCGGTCGGCCTGATGGTCGGCGGCGTCGGAGTGATCGCGATCATGATGATCAGCGTCACCGAGCGCACGCGAGAGATCGGTGTTCGAAAGGCGCTCGGTGCAACCAGGTCCACGATTCTCTGGCAGTTCCTCGTCGAGGCTGCGACTCTCACCTGCATTGGTGCCGCGATCGGCCTTGTCGGTGGCTCGATCGTAGCCTACATGGTAAACCGGTTCACGCCGGTGCCGGCGTCGACGCCGCCGATGGCGATCGTTGCGGCGCTCGGTGTGAGCGCGATCACGGGAATCGTGTTCGGGTTGCTTCCCGCCGTCCGCGCATCGAGGCTCGACCCGGTGGAAGCGCTGAGGTACGAATAATCGAGCCGTTTTTCCGTGACGTGATGTATCACGGTCCCTAGATTCCTCACATGAATTTCGCGGACGTGATCGGCACGGCATTCGGCGAGATCAGAGCGAACAAGGTTCGCTCGTTCTTCACGCTCCTCGGCATCATCGTCTCGGTGACCTTCCTGGTCGCCGTCGTCGCGATAATCCAGGGCATGAACGCGTACGTCAGCGAGAACCTTGCGGGCGCGCTCATTGGCCAGAACACCTTCCAGGTCCGCCGCTCGCCGATCCAGATCGGCTTGTTCGACGACGAGGCATTTCTTCGCATTCAGAAACGTCCGCGGATCACCGAGGCCGACGCAGATGCGGTGATTGCCGCAATTCCGAACGCCACCGCGATCAGCCTGCAGTCAGGGTGGCCGACTCCGATCACCGACATCATATCGGGAGACAAGACACTTGGCGACGTCGCCGTGTTCGGCGTCACGGCGCCCTATCAGGTGGTGCAGGACTATTCGTTCGCGCGTGGGAGGCCGCTTAGCGACGTCGACGATCGTGAGCGGAGGCAGGTGGCAGTGGTTGGAGCCGACGTCGCCGATCGCCTGTTCGAGAACGTGGACCCGGTCGGCCGGGACATACGCATCGTGGGCTCGCGGTTCACAATCGTCGGTGTGATAGCCAAGAAAGGAAGAGTTCTCGGACAATCGTTCGACGGCTTTGTGCTGCTTCCCTTGAGCTCGTTCGAGGCACTTTACGGCCGAAGAAAGACGACCACCATATCCGTGAAGATGGCGACCGCCGACGACGTCGCGCCGGCGATGGCCGTCGCTGACGGTGCAATGCGCTCAGCACATCGTCTGCGGCCGGGCGAGGAAAGCGATTACAGCATCGAAACCGCGGACGCGCTCGTCGCGTTCTGGAAGAGTCTGACACGAGTGCTCTTTGCAGTGATTCCGGCGATTGTCGCGATCGGGATCGTCGTCGGCGGCATCGTCATCATGAACATCATGATGATGTCGGTGAGCGAGCGAACGCGCGAGATCGGCATACGGAAGGCGATGGGTGCCAGGGGCCGCGACATACGCCGCCAGTTCCTCGCTGAATCGATAGCTCTCGCCTTCACGGGAGGGCTGACGGGTGTGATCGTCGGTTGGGGAATGGCTGCTCTCATCGCGACTGTTTCCCCGCTGCCCGCTCGGATCACTGCCTGGTCGGTTGCCGTAGCGCTTTCGCTCGGCGCGGGTGTTGGAGTGCTGTTCGGCGTCTACCCGGCGACGCGCGCTGCACGACTCGATCCTATCGCGGCGTTGAGGGCCGAGTAGATGATCGCCGACCTGGTGCGCAATAACGTCGCGGTCGCGATCGACACGCTGCGGAGCAACAAGCTGCGCTCGAGTCTGACGATACTCGGCGTGGTCATCGGCGTTTCGACCGTGATGATGATGGCTGCGATCGTTCAGGGTATCAAAGACCAGATCGTGAGGACAATCGAGATCGCCGGGCCGACGACCTTCTACGTCATAAAGGTGTTTTCCAACACGCCGGTCAATCCGGACCAGCTTCCGAAATGGATACGGGTTCGGCCCGATTTGTCCGTTCCCGAGGCGGAGCGCATTGCGCT
>JAHFCS010000132.1:0-3264 GCA_023249395.1 Gemmatimonadota bacterium | reverse complement strand
GCCGACGATCGCTTTCAGGAAGTACAGGGCGGCGAGCTGAGCGAAGGGCGGTGGTTCACCAAGGCGGAATTGTCGAGCGGCGCGGCGGTGATAGTGATCGAGGAGAATGCGGCGCGAAGAATTTTTGGGCAGGAGGATCCGCTCGAAAAGCAGGTACATGTCGGCGGGCGGCCGGCGCGCGTCATCGGCGTATACGTGAAGCCGGGCAACATTTTCGAGCCCCCGGGCCAGGCGATCGGCGCAGTCGTTCCCTATCAGATGCTCGATCACCAGTTCAGAATCGACAAGACGAACGCACTGTTCATTCCAGTGAAGCCGCGAAAGGGCGTGACGACAGCGGAGGCGCAGGAAGCGGTGACTATCGTGATGCGCGAGATGCGAGGGATGCGGCCGGCCGACAAGAACAACTTCGACATGATTACGCAGGACCAGATCCTCGACACATTCAACAAGATCACTGGTGTGTTCTTTCTGGTGATGATCATTCTCTCGAGTGTCGGGCTCATGGTCGGCGGGATTGGAGTGATGGCGATCATGATGGTTTCGGTCACCAATCGGACGCGTGAGATCGGAGTGCGAAAGGCGCTCGGGGCGACGCATCGCGCAATTCTGCTGCAGTTCCTCGTCGAGTCGGCGACCCTCACCGGCATCGGCGGAGCCCTGGGGATCGTCGTCGGGCTCGCCCTTGGCCGGCTGATCACGACGTTCATGAATATCGACGCGGGCGTCCCTGTCCTTCTGACCTTCATCGCAGTGACCGTATCGGTGGGCATCGGGGTTGTTTTCGGAATTCTCCCTGCGCGCCGCGCCGCCCGGCTCGACCCCATTGAAGCGCTCCGCTACGAGTGAGCGGCTCCGCTATATTCTGCCGATGACAAACGTCGACGTTCTCGCCATCGGCGCTCACCGCGACGACGTGGAGCTGAGCTGCGGCGGGACGCTCGTACGCGCGGCGATGCTCGGGCGGCGGACGGCAGTGATCGATCTCACTGCGGGCGAGCTTGGAACGCGAGGCTCGGCCGACCTGCGCGCCAAGGAAGCGTCGCGAGCCGCGGATGTGCTCGGGCTGTCGGCGCGGGAGAATCTCGGACTTCCCGATGCCGGCGTGATGAATGATCCCGAGACTAGAACGCTCCTCGCGGTGGCGATTCGGAAGTTCGCGCCGTCGATCGTCATAGCGCCGGCGCTGTCCGGGCGACACCCGGACCACAGCGTCACCGCGCAACTCGTGCGTGACGCCTGCTTCATCGCCGGATTGAGGAAAGTTGCGCCCGAGACTCCCATTCACCGGCCCACAAAGGTCGTGCATTGCCTCGCATACCGCGAAGACAACGTGAAGCCGACGTTCGTGGTGGATATCACCGACGCCTTCGAGCGGAAGCTCGAGGCGGTGCGGTGCTACTCGTCGCAGTTCGACGAAGCAATCCAGGGGGGTGAGGTCTACCCCAACGGAGAACCGCTTTACGACATCGTGCGACACCAGGCGGCGCACTACGGATCGCTCATTCGCTGCCGCTACGGCGAGCCGTTCTTCACCACCGAGACGATGCGCGTGGATGACATCGCCGCCCTCGAAGTTTCCACCTTTTGACAGAGTCGTCGAAGCCGCCCGAGGACGAGGGGATCAACTACGGCTCGTACCTCGCGCTGGACGAATTGCTGTCGCTGCAGCGCGTCCGGTCGTTCCCGGAGCATCCCGACGAGCTGCTCTTCATCGTCGTCCACCAGGCGAGCGAGCTCTGGTTCAAATTGATACTTCACGAGCTTCGCGGGCTCGAGGGCCAGCTCGAGGCGAGCGACACTCTTGGCGCGGTCGCAGCCGTGAAGCGACTCAATGCGCTGGTTCGCATCGTCACTGCGCAGCTCTCGGCGCTCGAGACGCTTCCGCCGCAGCGGTTCGCGCAGTTCCGTGGCTACCTCGGGACGTCGAGCGGGTCGCAGAGCCAGCAATTCCGCGCGATCGAAGCGATGTCGGGTCTGCGAGACCAACATTTCCTCCAGGTGCTCGCGGATCATGGTGAAATTCCGGAGCTGGTCCAGAAGGCGCTGGACCGACCCCCTCTCCAGGAGCTGTTCAACCGGTTGCTCACAACGCACGGCGTGACGCTCGAGGAGATTTACGTCGAGGAGCACCAGCGTCCGCTCCAGATGCTCGCCGAAGGATTGCTCGAATACGAGCAGGGCTTCGCGATGTGGCGGTTCCTGCACGTGCAGCTGGTCGAGCGCATCATCGGGCCCCTCACCGGCGGGACCGGTGGAACTCTCGGGTCACGCTATCTCCAGCGAACCGTCTCTCAGCGTTTCTTCCCCGATCTTTGGGCAGTACGAAGCAAGTTCTTCAAGGGCTGAGTCCGAAGAAACATTGCGGACTGCGAACTAACTGTCCGAAGCTCGGAGTGGTCGTTGGTCCGCAGTCCGCAGCCACTCCCTCGCCCGGTTTGGCGCCCCTGCTTACCTTGTAAGGATGCCCCAGGCTCCGATCTATCTCGATCATGCTGCCACTACGCCCGTCCGCGAGGAGGTTTTCGAGGCGATGCGCCCATTCTTCGGGACGCGCTTCGGGAATCCGTCGAGCACGCACCGGTGGGGGCGCGAGGCGCGCGCAGCGCTCGATGAGGCGCGCGAGCGCATAGCGCGTTGTCTGGGGGCCAGGCCTGACGAGCTCTGCTTCACCTCCGGCGGCACAGAGGGCGACAACCTCGCCATACTCGGAGCTTGGCGCGCGGTGCGCGAGAACGGCCGGAAGGCGCTGGTTACGAGCCCGATCGAGCACAAGGCAGTGCTCGGCGCAGTCCACCAGGCTGCGCGTGAAGGCGCAGAAGAGCGCTTCCTCGAAGTGAATTGCGATGGATGCGTTTCACCCGAGTCGTTCGATGCGATGGTGGACGACTCGGTAGCAGTCTGCTCGGTGATGTGGGTCAACAACGAGGTCGGTACGATCCAGCCCATTCCCTCGTTCGCGGAGAAGGCCAACTCCCGCGGCGTGTTGATGCACACCGATGCGGTGCAGGCGTTCGGAAAGCTCGAGATCGACGCGAGCAAGCAGAGGTTCGACATGCTCTCGATTTCCGGACACAAGATCGGCGCTCCGAAGGGAATAGGTGCGCTGTTCATCCGCCGTGGCACGCCGCTTCAGCCGTTGCAGCACGGAGGAACACAGGAGCGCGGACGCCGCCCCGGAACGGAGAACGTCGCCAGCGCAATTGGGCTCGCCCGCGCTGCGGAGCTAACACTCGAGGAGCGTAATGCGGAATGTCGCCGCCT
>JAHFCS010000131.1 GCA_023249395.1 Gemmatimonadota bacterium | reverse complement strand
CTCCGTGGAGCGCAGACCTGCCGAATGGAGCAGCGGAGCACGAGGAGACGATAACCGAGGAGCCAGCTGCCACGTCAGTTGCTTGATTACGCCGCTGGCTTCTCTTCGTCGCCCTTGTCGGTGGTGAAGCGCCCTACCACGACCGTGACGTTGTCGGGGGCGCCCGTCTCGAGCGCCCGCTCGATGAGCGCACTGCAGAGCGCGCCGAGGTCCTGATTGTCAGAGACCATCCTGGCGATTTCTGCCGAGCTGACCTGGTTGGAAAGCCCATCGCTGCAGAGAAGTACGACATCACCGTCGCGCAGCCGGTCCCGCGTCAGCTCGGGGACGATCGCTTCTTCGGGACCGAGAGCCTGAAGGATGATGTTGCGGTGCTCGCTCTTCTCGGCCTGGTCCTGCGACATCTTGCCGGCATCTACCATCCGCTGGACGAGAGACTGGTCCTTGGTCATCTGTGTCGCGGCGCCATCCCGCACGATGTACGCGCGGCTGTCGCCGACCTGCGCGAAGTAGATCATTCCCTTGACCGTAAGGGCCAGCGTCGCTGTGGTCCCCATGCCGTGATGCATCCGGTTCTCCACCGCGTGCGCGTGGATGGCCTTGTTTGCCGCGAAGAGCGCCTGTTGCAGGGCGTCTGCGACGATGACGGTGCCTCGAAGGCCGCCGTGTTGCCAGCGTTCACGCAGATAGTCGTAGGCGATCTTCGTCGCCATCGAGCTCGCGATCTCGCCTGAAGCGGCACCGCCGACACCGTCGGCCACCATCATCAATGCCGGCACCGCGTCAGCGCGGATCGGCGACGCGTCGTTCTCGTTCACACAATTGCCCGACACGAGATCGCCGATGAGAAACGAGTCCTCGTTGTGCTCGCGGATCAGACCGACGTCCGTTCGCCCTGTGATCTCGAGCGTGCCGTCGGGCAGTGCCGGAAATTCCGCGGTGAAGGGCTCGGCGCTCTTCATCCGATGGAGCGCCCGCCGCACGTGCGGGTGCGTGAGAAAGTGGTCGATGTATTGAGCTGGCGGCACGGCATCCGCGAGAATATAGGTGAGGCGATGCGGATGCGCCTAGAGTTGAACGGCCTCTCCGATCGAACGGCTGTGGTACCGAGAATGCAATCAGCTTCCGAACAAGACGACTGAGCCCTCATGATAACAACCAGAATTCGCTCTCGCGCGCGCCTCACCGCCACATTCGCTACATTCGCCGCTTTGGCAGCCGCCTGCGCCCCTCGAGGCCCTGCCGCACCGACCCCCAAGCCAGTTCCGGCTGCTCCCGCTCCGGTTTCTGTTCCTGTTGTCCGAGCCCTTCTTCCATACACGAATCCGAATATTCCGCCGGTGCCTCATGTGACCGGCCCACTCGAGATCAAGGTCGTCTATCCGACCGCGGGTCAGCTCATACAATCGAAGGATTCCAATTTTATTTTCGGCTCCGTTGGAAACGGGGACGCCGCTCTGACGATTAACGGTGTGCCGACTCCCGTATGGCCGAATGGATCGTTCATGGGTTGGCTGCCGAATCCGCCTCCGGAGCTCTCGCGGTATGACATTGTAGCGGCTACCGAAACAGAGACCGCCCGGTTTTCCCACCCCGTCAAGATCCAGCCGCCAACTGCTGTCCCCCCGCCGGCTGACACGATGCAGCTGCTGACCCCGGCGCGATACGCTGCGCTGAAAGGACCACCAACGGTCTCCAACGATACCGATCGAGTGGTCACGGCCTACAGGCCGACGGGTGGGGCTGACAGATGGTTTCTGATCCCGGGCACGATCGTAAAAGTCGTGTCGTTGAAGGGCATATATGCCAACGTGGAGCTGGACAGCATGCAGACTGTCCAGATCGAGCGCCCCGATCTGGATACACTTCCGCCAACATATATCCCGGTGGCTCGGACGACAAAGGCGTTTCGCGTCGTTCCCGCGCAGGACTGGGTGGACGTCGTAATTCCGGTGAGCGAGCGCCCTGCATATCTGGTCGACGAGACAGATTCGTCACTCACGCTCACCCTGTACGATGCGGAAGGGAAACCCCAACCCGCGCTTACCCTGCCGACCCGGAATTACGTGCGCTCCGTGGCGGCGATCGTCGCCGGTCCGGAGATGCGCTACACGATTTCACTCCGTGGCCCGGTGTATGGCTATCAACCGCTCTGGCAGGACAGCGTCTTCGTTCTCCGCGTGCGTCGTCCGCCGCCCATCGACGCTGGCGACCCGCTGCGAGGACTCACGATCGCAGTCGACCCCGGTCATCCACCGGTCGGAGCAACCGGACCAACCGGCCTATGGGAGCCGGAGGCTACACTGCCTGTTGGATTCAAGGTCCGTGACGTGCTCGTGGCACGCGGCGTAAATGTGTTAATGACGCGGACCACGCCTGACCCGGTAGATCTGAATCTTCGGCCGACGATTGCGCGCCGCGCGAACGCTCACGCTCTGGTGTCTATCCACTACAATGCCCTCCCGGATGGAGTGAACCCGTTCGTCGCACAGGGCACCTCGACATACCATTTCTGGAAACACTCCGAGCCACTCGCAATCGCAACGCAACAGGCCCTGGTCGCGCAGCTCTCGCTCCCTGACAAAGGCTTCGTTCGCAGAAACTTCGCCCTTGTGCGTCCAACGTGGATGCCCGCAATTCTGTGCGAGGGTGCGTTCATCATGATGCCCGATCAGGAGGCGGCGATTCGCACAGCCGAGTATCAGGAGCGCTACGCGCGCGGTATCGTGGAAGGACTCGATCGATACTTCCGCTCGCTGGGTCAGACAACGCATTGAACAGTGACAGCGCCGGTGCATCGCTGCTACCACGGAAAGGTGCGGCGATCGCCGGCTTGATCGCGCTCCTGCTCGTCTTTACGGGAGGAAGTCACCTCGCAGGTGCGCAGGTCGTTCCGAACGAGCAGTGGAGAACGATCGAGACCCGTCACTTCCGGATCCATTTCACTCCGCCGCTCGAGACGCTGGCGCGGCGCACTGCACCGAACGCTGAACGCGCTTTCGAGCTTCTCTCCCGCGAGCTCGTCCCTCCGAGCGGAAAGGTCGATCTGGTAATCGCCGACAACGTCGACTACACGAACGGCTACGCGACGCCATTTCCATCGAACCGCATCGTCATCTTCGCTCACCCGCCGGTGGAGGAGGTAGCGCTTCGGAATTACGCCGACTGGAGCCAGCTTGTAGTGCAACACGAGCTGACGCACATCTTTCACCTGGACCGGGCAAGGGGAATCTGGAAGCTGGGCCGCTATTTCTTTGGCCGTCACCCGGCGCTCTTTCCCAACATGTACATGCCGGCGTGGGTGATTGAGGGGCTAGCCGTCTACTATGAGTCGCGACTCACCGGCACCGGCAGACTCGAGGGCTCGGAGCATTACATGCTCGCGCGTGCTGCAGCCCAGGAAGACGCCTTTCCCAGTCTCAACGAGATATCGCTCGTCACGTCGCGATTCCCCGGCGGCGAAACGGTCTATGCGTACGGCGGCTTCATCTTCGACTATCTCTCGCGGACGCGCGGCGAGAAGCGCATTCGCGATTTCGTGGAGCTTTCCAGCGGGCCGATCTTCCCCCTGACGATCAACGGAAAAGCCCGGAAGGCGTTCGGCATCAGCTTCGAGCGGGTGTGGCGGCAGTGGACTGATTCGCTGACCCGCATGACGTCGCGCAACATGGAACCGCTCACTGGGTGGCGACAGCTCACATCCCAAGGGTGGCTCGTCTCGCCTCCGCGATGGAAGGACGATCGGACGCTGATTTACGGGGCGCTCACGCCCCGCGACGTTCCGGAAGCCTACTCGGTGCAGCTCGACGGTCGCGAGACCAAACTCGGCCGGCGCAATTCACGGGGTGTGAATGTCCCGCTCCCGAATGGTGATCTGCTGTTCAGCCAGCCGGATTTCATCGATCCCTACCGGCTGCGGAATGACCTCTACATTCAGCGCGGCAGGGACCAGATGAGGCTGACACGCGGTGCGCGTTTGTCAGCGCCGGACGTGCGCAGCCGCGACGGGGCGATCATCGCGGTGCAGGAAGTTCCCGGGTCTGCGCGCATCGTCCGCGTATCGCCCGACGGATCGAAGATCACTCCGATCACGCGCGGACTGCTCGAAGAGCAGTGGACCGAGCCGAGATGGTCACCGGAGGGGGAGCGGATCGCGGCTGTCAGAATTCCGCGCGGAACCACACCCGAGGTAGTCGTAATCGATACCCTGGGCGCGGTGCTCTTCGCGTATCGGTTCGAACGCGCAATTCCAGCGTCTCCGAGCTGGTCTCGCGACGGATCGAGACTCTATTTCTCATCGGATCACACGGGGGTGATGCAGCTCTACTCGCTCGCGATTCCCCCGATCGTGCAGACCGGCCTCACGCGGCTCAGCAATGCGGTGACGGGAGTCTTCGCTCCCGAACAATCGCCGAGCTCGGCTTTGCTCGCAGCGCTAGTCTATCGCACCGATGGATTTCATCTCGGCGTCGCTCCGCTTCCGCGCGCCGCGGTCGCCGTCAATGACGCCGCGATCCTCGGCGAGAGATCGGACTGCGCTACATGCCGGGTCGAAGATGCCGGACTGCCGGCCGGCATTCCGATCGATGGCAGCACATCCATGCGCTATTCGCCGTGGCGATCGTTGTTGCCGACCTACTGGGAGCCGGTAGTCGAGAGCACGACCGGCGTAGGCACTCGCATCGGCGGTGCAACGAGTGGCATCGACGTCGTCGGCCGTCACTTCTATTTCACCCGCGCGACATTCAACACCAGGCATCGGGAAGGCGAAGGCTTTGCCTTCTACCGTTACTCTGGTCTCGGCCAACCGTACATCGACATGAGCGCCGAGCAGGCGTTCGATCACTTCGCGATTGGGAATTCCGCGGGCCAGGTCCTCGGCGATCTCGCGCAGCGCTCCCGCATCTATTCCCTGAGTGCGACAGTCACGCGACCGCGGTGGCGGACGACGGGGTCGCTCTCGGTTGGAGCAGAGATCGAGACGCGCGACTACTCGAGTGACCCTGATTCTTTCCTCGTGAAACTTCCGAGGGTATTCAGCGAGTCCCCACGGTATCCATCGATCTTTGCATCGGCTGCGTGGACCAATACGCGCCACCCGCCGCTCAGCATCTCGCGCGAGGATGGAATGGCGGTCAGTGCCACGGTGCGAGAGCGCTGGCGATCCGGGAGCGTCGGCGACGGAGGAACTGCGTCGAGCCGCAGCGTAGTCGGCGTCGGCGCCGCGTACAAGTCGCTCGACCTCCCGGGATTCGCCCATCACGTGATCGCAGTGCGAGGCGCCGCGGGCTTGGCCGATGAACAGGCAATCTCCTCATTTTCCGCCGGAGGATTGAGCGGCACGTCGCTCCAGGTGCTCAGCGGCGTGTCGGTAGGCGACGAACGGCGAACCTTCGGAGTACGTGGCTTTCCACCCTCGGCTGAGCGGGGCATTCGCGCGTTCGCCGGATCGCTCGAGTATCGGGCGCCGATTGCCGCTCCGTCGCGACACATTCGCTTCATCCCACTGCTGTTCGACCGCATCTCTGCAATTGCATTCGCCGATGCCGGTCGGGCTTACTGTCCCGGAGGCTCAGCCCAGACAGCCATTGTTTGCAATCCTTCCGATTCCGGAAATCCGTGGCTCGCGTCGATTGGTGGAGAGGTCAATCTCGACGCAGCGATCTACTACGATACGCCGGCCAGAATCAGGCTCGGAGTTGCCGCGCCGGTGGCGAGCAGAGACTTCGCCGGAGCCAAGACGGCTAGCGTGTATCTGACGTTCGGCTCCTCGTTCTGATACAGCAGACCGCAATTGGCCAAACGCCGTCGGCAGCAAGCGCGTCGATGTCAACTGACTTGAAAAAGATCAAAGAAAAGTCTTGACAAAGGGCCTTTTTCCGCACGTGAATGCGGGCAAGTTTTTCCACTTCCGAGGGTAGCAAGATGCGACTTAATTCGAGTCCCGCCGCTTTCGTGATGTGGATACTATAAGTCGTTCAGGTGTATTAAGTTACATAGGCACTGGCGTGGAAACACGAACGCGGGTAAACTGCTTCCCCCAACCCCATCCGTGTTCCAATGAATACGCAATCGTTCTTGTTCAGTGATCCTTTCTTGACAATCGTTATCATCAGCGGAGAGTTGTATTAAATGCCCACACCTGCCACCCCGCCCTCAGGAGCTGCAGAGCTCAATCAAAACGCGCGCACCGTCATCGCGAAGCGCTACCTGATCAAGGACGCGACGGGCCAGCCCACCGAGCAGCCTGAGGACATGTTCTGGAGGGTGGCGACCACCGTCGCTGAGGCCGATCGGCGTTACGGCGCGGGTGAAGCGGCGGTGTCGCAGCTGGCGCGGGATTTCTACCTGTTGATGACCGAGCGTCGTTTCGAGCCGAACTCGCCGACGCTCAT
>JAHFCS010000130.1 GCA_023249395.1 Gemmatimonadota bacterium | reverse complement strand
CCCTGAGATCGACGACGTTGTACTCGACGCTTCCTGCCGCAGCGGCACGTGAGGGGATACTCAGCGAGAGGGGGCCGGTGAAGAATTCCGGGAATATCGTGACCACGTTGATTCGCAATGGCATGATCACTATTCGAACAGGCCGACTTCGGACTTTACGACGATTACCCGCGCGTCTCCGTCGGTGCGCTCGACAACCTCCGGACGATAGGGGACGAGCACACTCCCGCGCGGCGTCGCGACATCCAGCGTCAGGCCCTGCGGCAGCTCGTAGTACGACGTCACCTCACCCACCCGGTCACCGCTGTCGAGCTGCACCTGCATCCCGATCAGATCGTGCAGGTATACCTCGTCCTCCGCCAGCGGCTCGAGCTCCTCGAAAGGCGCGAGCAGATAACGCCCTCGAAGGAGCTCGGCGGCGTTCCTGTCGTCGACCCCGCCGAACTTGACGATGAGCCCGGCCTTGAAAGGGCGCGCGACCTCGATCACGAGCGCCGGAGCAGTTTCGGACGCAGGAACATTTCCGCCTCGGTCGCCAATGAAAAGACGACGGCCGGGCGCGAATACCGCGTCCGGCGCGTCGGTGATCGGCTCGACCACCACTTCACCGCGAATACCTTGCGCATTGCGGATCATTCCGACGACCGCCAATGCGGGTTGAGCCATGCTACTCCCCGCTGTTTTCCACCGCGGGTGCGGAGTCGGCCGCGTGCAGCGCGCGCTCCTCTTCCTCAGTGCGCTCAGGCAGCGGTACGGCCGTCTCCTTTCGCTCGATACCGAGCCGCTGCTCATGACGCCTGCGAAGCACTCCGGCTCGGCGGAGCAGTGAGCGAACCGTATCGCTTGGCTGCGCTCCAACGCCGAGCCAGTAATTGGCCCGGTCTTCGTCCACCTTGAGACCGCCCTCGCCACCCTGCTGGCGGGGAGCGTACTGACCGATGATCTCGATGAACTTGCCATCGCGCGGGCTCTGCGAGTCGGCGACGACGATGCGGTACACTGGTGCCTTCTTCCGCCCGATTCGGCGGAGGCGAATTCTTACCATCTGTACTTCTCCCTTGAGGGGGTCTCGTGCTGCTCCGGGCTCATCGCGACGCCGGCGCTTCCGGCGCGCACCCGGTACCACATGCGGAATCTACTACCGCATTCCGAACATCCCGGGCATTGACGGCATTCCCATCCTGCCGCCGCCCTGGGACATCTTCTTCATCATCTTCTGCATCTCCCGGAACTGCTCGAGCAGGCGATTCACCTCACTGATGGACCGCCCTGCGCCGCGTGCCACTCGCGCTCTCCGCGAACCATTCAGCAGGCTCGGATCCTTACGCTCGGCCGGCGTCATCGACAGCACTATCGCCTCGACGTGCTTCATCCGGTTCGGATCCATCTTCGCCTGCTTCAGCATCTTCGTGTTGACTCCCGGAATCATCTTGAGCACGCCCTCGAGCGGGCCCAGTCTCTGGATCTGCCGCATGGCGTTGAGAAAATCCGTGAGGTCCATCCCTTCCTTCTTCATTTTCTTCTGGAGCTTCTTCGCCTCGTCCTCATCGAAGGCGGCCTGCGCCTTTTCCACGAGAGAGACAACGTCACCCATCTGGAGGATGCGTCCCGCCATCCTGTCAGGGTGGAACTCCTCGAGAGCGTCGGGTTTCTCTCCCACGCCGATGTACTTGATCGGCTTCTTGGTCACTCCGTAGATCGAGAGTGCAGCGCCACCTCGAGCGTCGCCGTCCATTTTCGTGAGCACCACTCCAGTCACACCGAGTGCGGAATCGAAACCCTGCGCGATCTTCACTGCTTCCTGACCCGTCATTCCATCGGCGACGAGGAGTATCTCGGTGGGACGAACGGCGTCCTTCAGGTGGCGAAGCTCGTCCATCATCTCTTCGTCGATCTGAAGGCGCCCCGCGGTGTCGATGATCACGACCCGGTCGCGCGCCCGCTTGGCCTCATCGATTCCCGCTCTCGCGATTCGTACCACGTCCTGCGTGGTGCGATCGGCGTAAACGGGCACGTCGAGCTGCTGCCCCAGCGTCTCGAGCTGATCAATCGCCGCGGGTCGATAGACGTCGGCGGCGACGAGTCGCGTCGGGCGTCCCTCACCCTTGAGCTTTCGCGCGAGTTTAGCCGCGGTGGTGGTCTTGCCCGACCCCTGGAGCCCGACCATCATCACGATCGTCGGTGGAACGGAGCTGAGCTTCAGTCCTTCGCGGCGCTCGCCGAGCATGGCGGCGAGCTCTTCGTGGACGATCTTGATGAGCTGCTGTGCGGGGGAGACCGCACTGAGGGCGGTGACGCCGACAGCGCGCTTCTCGACGCGCTCCAGAAACTCGCGGGTGAGCTGGAAATTGACGTCGGCCTCGAGCAGGACACGGCGCACCTCGCGGAGCCCCTCCTTGATGTCGGCAGGGCTCAGCGTTCCGCGCCCGCGCAGGCGGGCGAACGCCGCTTCGAGCTTATCGCTCAGGTCTTCGAACATAGCCGTGAAACATACCCGATTTCACACCTGAACCCAACATCGGCACCTGGGCGGACAGTGGCCGTTCGTCCGCCCGATAAGTAGCTTTGCCGCGGAATCATTCCGATGGAGTGTTGTGCAGGAGCAACTAGAATCAGCGCTTTCCTCACGCTACAAGCTGGAGCGTGAGCTCGGCCGTGGCGGAATGGCCACGGTTTATCTCGCCGAAGATGTCCGTCACGGCCGCCGGGTCGCGCTCAAGGTGCTTCATCCGGAGCTGAGCTCGGCTCTCGGGCCCGATCGCTTTTTGCGTGAGATCAAGCTCGCCGCACGACTAAACCATCCGCACATCGTTCCCCTGTTCGACTCGGGCGAGGCCGCCGGATTTCTCTTCTACGTCATGCCGGTCGTGGAGGGAGAGTCGCTGCGCGACCGGCTTCTCCGCGACGGGCAGATCCCAATGGAAGAAGCGCTTCAGCTCGTCCGCGGAATTGCGTCCGCGCTCGATTACGCCCATCGCAACAACATCGTCCATCGTGACATCAAGCCCGAGAACGTGATGCTGCAGGAAGGCGAGGCGATGGTGATGGACTTCGGCATCGCCAAAGCAGTAAGTGTCGCTGCGGGCGACACTCTCACACAGACCGGCATCATGGTCGGAACGCCGGCGTACGTGAGCCCGGAGCAGGCCGCAGGTGACAGCGTCGTTGACGGCCGAAGCGATCAGTACAGTCTCGCGTGCGTCCTTTACGAAATGCTCTCAGGTCGAAAACCTTTTGTCGGAGCAACGGCTCAGGCGGTCCTCAGCAAACGCTTCACCGAGCCGGTTCCTTCCATTCGCTCCGTTTTCGCAGCTGCGCCGGAGGAAGTGGAAAACGCTCTCGGCAAGGCGCTCTCCAAGGATGCCAGCGAGCGTTTTTCGACGACGATGGATTTCGCCAGGGCATTGGTTGCGGCGCATCTCTCCACTCCCGACGGCAGTCCGCTCACTCCGGGCGCTGCCGGCGGCGTCAAGTCGATTGCCGTGCTTCCGTTCGCGAACGTCAGCGCGGATCCCGAAGGAGAATTCTTCGCCGATGGAATCGCGGAGGAGATCATCAACGCGCTGTCCAAGATCAAGGCGCTCAAGGTCTCGTCGCGCACGTCGTCCTTCACCTTCAAGGGGAAGAACGAGGATATCCGGGAGATCGGGCGCCGGCTGCAGGTGGCAACAGTTCTCGAGGGAAGTGTGCGCAAGGCCGGGAAACGGTTGCGGCTCACCGCGCAGTTGGTGAACGCCAGCGACAATACGCAGCTCTGGGCGGAGCGCTACGACCGGGAGCTGGAGGACGTGTTCGCCATCCAGGATGAGATATCGGCGAGCATCGTCGCCGCCCTTCGCGTTGTCCTCAGCGAAGACGAGAAGAAGGCGATCGAGCAGGTGCCGACCGCCAACGTCGAAGCCTACGAGTTCTACTTGCGCGGGCGCCAGTACTTTCACCAGCACCGCCGAAAGAGTCACGAATTCGCCCGGCAGATGTTCGAGCGTGCAATCGAGCTCGACCCCGGCTACGCGCTCGCGCACGCGGGAATCGCCGACTGCTGCTCGTTTCTCTTCCAGTACTTCGATGCAACGCCGGCAAACCTTGCACGCGCCGAGGCTGCGAGCAGGCGTGCGATCGAGCTGGCGCCGGACCTCGCCGAAGCCCACGCATCACGAGGGCTCGCTCTCTCATTAAGCAGCGGTTTCGAGGGGGCAGAAAAAGAGTTTCAGACGGCGATGCGGCTCGATCCAAAGTCGTTCGAGGCCGCGTATTTCTACGCCAGGGCATGCATGGCCCAGGGCAAAGCGGAGGAAGCCGTAAAATGGTACGAGCGTGCCGTCGCAGTCCGCCCTGACGACTTCGCGACACTCACCCTTCTGGCAGACGTCTACAGGGGCCTTGACCGCAACGAGGAGTCCATTGGTTCCGCGCGCCGAGGTTACGACGCAGCGCGCAAGCATCTCGAGCTGAACCCCGACAATCCGCGAGCCCTCTACATGGGTGCCGCCTGTCTCACTTACCTCGGTGAGTCGGACAAGTCGCGAGACTGGAACCGCCGCGCGCTCGTAATGGAGCCCGACGATCCGTCGGTGCTTTACAACATCGCCTGTAATTTTGCGCAGGAAGGCCAGGCCCCCGAGGCGATAGCCGCGCTCAACAAGGCGATCGATCATGGGTTCGGGCACTGGAAGTGGATCGAGCACGACGGTTCGCTCGACTCGGTACGATCCGACCCTGGATTTGCGGCATTACTGACTCGAAGGCCGGCGCAGGAGGCAGGGTAAGCAGGACCCCGCGATATTCGCCTCGCTCAATGGTTCGACCGAGCCGCCTGATTTAACTTGCCTCTAATGCCCAAGCCCTCGCGCAAGGACGACATACTCAAGTCGGAAATACCGCCCAACCTTCCGATGATGGCGCTCCGGTCTACGATCGTGTACCCGCTCGGAACGATCGCCGTCCAGATGGGGGCGCCCGAAAACCTCGCGCTGCTCAAGGACAACGAGGGCTCCGGTCTCATCGTCGCGCTGGTCATCGCTTCCGGCGACCATGACGACCTCATCGACCTCGAGCGGTTTGTCGGACGCGTCGGAGTGGCGGCCCGCGTCCATGAACGCATCAATCTTCCCGGCGACACCGTCCAGATCACGCTCCAGGGACTGCGACGCATCGTCGTCGACAAGATCGTCCAGAACGAGCCTTATCCCGTCGCCCACGTCAAGCCGGCGAGAGAAATCCCGGCCGACCCAGCCGAGGTCGACGAGCTCATAAGCCGCGTTGTGAGCGCCGCTGAAACGCTGGCCAGGATGGTGGACAGAATTCCCGACGAGGTCCCGGCGATCCTCCGAATGAACGTCTCCGATCCCGGCCGATTCGCCGATCTCGCCGCGACGAACATGAACTTCAAGATCTCCGACAGGGACGAGATCGTTCAGCGGCTCGACATCGGCCAGCGCCTTCGCTTTCTCCTCACGCGTCTCGAGCGCGAGGTGGGCCGAGCGCACGTCGTCGAAGACGTCAAGCGGCAGACAGAAATCAAGATCGAGCAGCACCAGCGCGAGTTCTATCTCCGCCAGCAGCTGCGCGCTATTCAGGCCGAGCTGGGCGAAGCCGATCCGGGCGAGAAGGAAGCGGTCGAGACACTGCGCAAAATCGAGGAAGCCAAGCTTCCGCCGCGCGCAGCCGCGGAAGCGAAGCGGGAGACGGAGCGGCTTCGCATGCTTTCGCCCGCGGCGAGCGAGTACCAGGTCATCCGGACCTACCTCGACTGGCTGCTCTCGTTGCCATGGGATAAGCGGTCGGGACGCGAGGAGATAGAGCTAAAGTCGGTCGAGGAGGCGCTGGACAGGGGGCACTACGGGCTCAACGAAGCGAAGGAGCGGATCGTCGAGTACCTCGCCGTCCGAAAGCTTCGCGGCGGTGATCCGCACGGCCCCATCCTCTGCTTCGCCGGTCCACCGGGCACGGGCAAGACTTCACTCGGCGAAGCGATCGCGTCGGCGATCGGACGGGAGTTCTACCGCATCTCCGTCGGCGGAGTGCGCGACGAAGCGGAGATCCGCGGACATCGGCGCACCTATGTCGGCGCGATGCCGGGGCTCGTCATCCAGGCGCTGAGGCGCGTTCAGGTGAAAGACCCTGTGATGATGATCGACGAGATCGACAAGATGAGCGGGGGCGGACCCTCGGGCGACCCGACTGCAGCCATGCTCGAAGTTCTCGATCCATCGCAGAACGACGACTTCGTGGATCACTACCTGAACGTGCCGTTCGATCTCTCGTCAGTTCTCTTCATCTGCACCGCGAACAACATCTTCGACATTCCGCCGCCGCTGCGCGACCGGATGGAGATCATCCGCATCGCCGGTTACACCGAGGAGGAGAAGGTCGAGATCGCGTGGCGATACATGCTGCCGCGCCTCCTCGAGGAACACGGCATCACCGACAAGGACATCCAGTTCACCGACGAGGTGCTGGGACTCCTCGCGAGC
>JAHFCS010000129.1:1056-6476 GCA_023249395.1 Gemmatimonadota bacterium | reverse complement strand
CGATCATCGTCCGAAAGTCGGCGCCCGTGTTCGAGAGCCACAGCGTGTCGCCGCTGACGCGGAAGTGATATTTGTCGGATCCGCCCGACATGAAGTTCGGGCTCCGGGCGACGACCGGGTGCGCAACAGGGATTCGTAGTACACGTCGTGCAATTGCGCATCGTCGAACCCAAGCGCGTCGCCGAGTCGCATGGCCACCATGCAGGTCGTGAAGGCATGGCCGATTGGCTGGCCCATGCTGAGGTCAGTGGCGGTGGAGAGAACGGCCATGACATCGGACAGTCGACAGAGGCTCAACGCAGGTCCTTCTCGATCGTCGGAGCGTCAACGCTTGATGCGCTCATTTTTCGGTCAGGCTCACTGCGGCAGAGATGACCTATGATTGCTCCCACGCCTTCGCCCGGCTCAACGCCCGCAGCCATTGCTTCGCGATCCGGATCCGTGTCGCAGGCTTCATCGCGGGGGTGAAGCGCTTGTCGGCCTGCCACTGCCGCGCGATGTCCGCCTGACTCTTCCAATACCCGACAGCTAATCCCGCGAGATACGCGGCGCCGAGCGCCGTCGTCTCAGCGACCCTCGGTCGGACGACGGGGACGTTCAGCAGGTCGGCCTGCAATTGCATCAGCAGGTCGTTCGCGCTCGCTCCGCCGTCGACGCGGAGCTCTCTCAGCTTGATGCCGGCGTCGGCTTCCATCGCCTTCAGGACGTCCATCACCTGGAGGACGATGCCCTCGAGCGCGGCACGCGCGATGTGTGCCTTTGTCGTACCGCGTGTCAGTCCGACGATCGTCCCGCGCGCGTACTGATCCCAGTGCGGCGCGCCTAGTCCAGCGAAGGCCGGCACGAGATAGACGCCGCCGGTATCGCTCACGCTGGCGGCGAGCTCCTCCACTTCCGCCGCTGAACGGAAGAACTCGAGACCGTCTCGGAGCCATTGCACCACGGCGCCCGCGATGAAGATGCTCCCCTCGAGCGCGTACTCGGTGCGGCCACCGATGCGCCATGCAACCGTGGTGAGCAAGTTGTTCCTGGATGCGATCCGCTTTGTGCCGGTGTTCATCAGCATGAAGCAGCCGGTGCCGTAGGTGTTCTTCGCCATTCCGGGCTTCGTGCACGCCTGGCCGAAGAGCGCCGCCTGCTGGTCACCCGCGATGCCGGCAATCGGGATGGGTGAGCCGAGCAACGTGGTCACGCCATATACCTCGCTCGAGGAGCGCACCTCTGGCAGCATCGAGCGCGGGACGCCGAAGAGCTTCAGCAGCTCGTCGTCCCAGTCGCCCTTCGTGATATCGAACAACATTGTGCGCGAAGCGTTGCTCGCGTCGGTCACGTGGACCTTGCCGCCGGTGAGATTCCAGACGAGCCACGAGTCAACCGTGCCGAACGCGAGCTCGCCAGCTTTCGCCCTGGCGCGCGCACCTTTCACGTTTTGCAGGATCCACTGCACCTTCGTGGCGGAAAAGTACGCGTCGATCACGAGGCCCGTCTTGCGGCGGATCATGCGATCCAGCTTCAGTGCTCTCAGGCGATCGCAAACGCTCGCGGTGCGGCGATCCTGCCAGACGATGGCGTTGCAGATCGGCTGTCCGGTGGTGCGATCCCACACGACGGTGGTCTCGCGCTGGTTCGTGATGCCGATGGCGGCGACGTCGGCCGCGCTGACATTCGCCTTCGCGAGTACCTCCGCCGCCACACCCGCTTGAGTTGACCAGATGTCGCGCGGGTCGTGCTCCACCCAGCCTGGTTTGGGGAAAATCTGTGGGAACTCCTGCTGCGCGACCGCGATGATGGAGCCGGCATGATCGAAGACGATCGCCCGCGAGCTCGTAGTGCCCTGGTCGAGCGCGAGGATGTGCTTCATGACTTCCACAGGAGCTGATAGCACAGGGCGCCGAGCACACCGCCGACAATTGGGCCAACGATCGGGATCCACGCGTACGCCCAGTCGGAGCTTCCCTTGCCGGCTATTGGGAGAACTGCATGTGCAATGCGGGGCCCCAAGTCGCGCGCAGGGTTGATCGCATAGCCGGTGGGGCCACCGAGTGAGAGACCGATGGCCATCACGATCACGCCGACGAGCACGGGCCCGAATCCCTTCGCGAAATCCGACCCGGGCAAGAGGTTGCTGGGCGAGAGCACCGCGAGAAGTGCCAGCACGAGAACAAATCCACCGATGATCTCCGAAATGACATTGGCGCCGGAGTGACGAATAGCCGGCGTGGTGGAAAATACGGCGAGCTTGCTCTCCGGATCCGGCGTCGCCTTCCAGTGCGGCAGATATGCGAGCCACACGATGACGCCGCCGAGGAATCCGCCGGCGATCTGCGCGGCAATGTACATGGGAACTTTGGCCCAATCGAAAGCTCCGATGGACGCCAGCGCGATGGTGACGGCCGGATTAAGGTGCGCGCCGCTGATGCTGTTCACGCAATAGACGGCGATCGTGACGCCGAACGCCCAGCCCGCCGTGATGACGATCCAGCCGGACTGGTGCCCCTTCGTGCGGTGGAGAACGACGTTGGCGACGACGCCGTCGCCGAGCACGATGAGGATCGTGGTGCCGAACATCTCGGCGAGTACAGGGGACATGGTGTTAGGAAGAGGGGATTTGCTGGACGGGTAATGATGCGGGAGTTTAGCGCCGATAATCCAGGATGAAAACACTTCCTCGCTCAATCACGGTGTCATCCCATTCCTCGACGAACCAGCTCCGACCGACCTGCGACCCATAAGCATGAACTTCATCGTGGTTCCTTGTGCTCAGGGTCAATGCGATGCACGCGTTGCACGGTAGGGGTCTCCATGTCGGCTTAACGCCACAGGCTATGGTGCAGCCGGATCACGACAAGATGGCAGCGATTGGCGAGAGATAGAGAATTGACTGCCTAACTATCTAACTATATAGTAGACCGCGACAATATACTGCCAAGCGCCGACAAGCTCGTCCCGCGTCGCAGGAAATGACCGTCTGCAGCTCCAACAGGCTCAACCCAGCCCGCGCACCGCCTCTTCCACGGCCTGGACATGCCCAGGAATCTTCACTTTGGAAAAAATGCGGGCAATCCGTCCGTCGCGGCCGATGATCACTGTCGTCCTCTCTACGCCCATGTACTTGAGCCCATAAAGGGATTTCTCCTTCCAGATGCCGAAGGCGTCCGCCAGACGGTGCCCCTCGTCCACCAGGAGATTATATGGGAGCCCATGTTTTTTCTTGAACTTGCGGTGTGACTCGAGACCATCCGGGCTCACCCCCATCACCACCGCATCAATCTCCCCGAACCGGGGAAAGGCGTCGCGAAAATCGCACGCTTCCTTCGTTCACCCGGAGGTATTGTCCTTCGGGTAGAAGAACAACACGACGTTCTTCCCCCGAAGAGAATCGAGGGTGACGACGGTCTCGTCGTCAGCCATGAGCGCGAACTTCGGCGCTGGATCGCCTTCCTTCATCGCCCGGATCTGAACTCCATCATGACGGGTTTATTCCCTGGTGGGCGCAACGCTCTTGCACCACAGCTTGCCGGTCACGACTTCGGTGCCCGTGTTGGGCGGCTCCGCCTCGAGGTGCACCGTCGGCAAGTCCACCCATTGTTCCCTGGGACCGACCGTGATGCGCACGCTGTCGCTCGACCAATGGTAATACGACATGCCGTCCTGCACAGTCAGGAACATCTGGGCATTGTCGTAGTGACCCGGCCCTTTGTACGTCTCGACATTTATGTATACCGCCAGCGTCGCCTCACCGGGGGCCTTCCTTAGAAGGGCCACATAAAAATCGTCAATGCTTCGGCGGCACCTGAGGTCCCCTTCGTGGTGGAACGAGCACGGACCGTTCGCTACGAGATTGCTCGACCCCGCAGTATCCTCCGGCGCAAGAACGCATTGCTCGGGCCGGAAAGGAGGCTGGATCGGCGTCGTCTGGGAGCCGGATGCAGCCGATGGCCGCGCGATGATCTTTACGTTGCTCGCCGGGTCCCTTTCGCATGCGGCAAGCGCCAGGCACGCGACAATCGCGAATACACGCGTCGTCTTCATGCCCGCCTCAGCGCTCGGGTCAGCATCACCGACGCAAGCGCAACCGAGGCCAGCGCGCATCCCGAGAGCACGAGCATGTCGTTCCCGAAGCCGACGAGATCGGGATAGAACAACGCCTGACGTAGCCCTTCGATGGCGTGGCTCGTCGGAACGAAACGGCTCGCAACCTGGAGCCAGTGCGGAAGGAAGGCGACGGTTGTGAAACCCCCGCCGAGAAAAAATAGATACACAGCGGCATTGAGTCCCAGCATGGTCACCAGCCGCGTGTCCCGCAGCGCGACACCGAGCAATGTTCCCAATCCGACTGTCATCAGCGTCACCGCCAGGAGAAGTGCGACAAGCGCAAGGCCGTGGCTTGGCGTCGGCACCGGCAATATCCACCCGCACGGTCCGCTGAGCGCCAGCGTGAGCCAGAGCGGAGCATTCGATTCCTCGGCACAATACGGAATGTTATGCGTGAGGAACCCGAGCGCGACCAGAGGCGCGACCAGTGCGATCGTGATCAGTGTACCACCGAGCAGTCTACCGACGACGATAACCGGGGCCGGCACTGGACTGACGACGAGCATCTTCGCAGTGCCACGCTCGAAATCGCGGGCTGTCAGGAGCGACGTGCCGAGCAGGCCGATGCTGATGACTATCAGCACGATGATGGGGATCACCTGATACTGGAGGAATGACACATTGGTATCGCGAAGGTCGTGTTCGGCGACTGCGACCCGGTACGGATTGGGGAGAAGAACGCCTTCCGATGGTCCGTGCAGCTCGCCGAGCAATCCGAGCTGCGCAGCGTCGAATTCGGCCACCGACCGTGTGACGCTGCGCCTGATGTCGTCGGCGAGATCGATGTCCACATTATTGAGATAGAGATCGACGGCAGCGTTGGCGCGAGCGACCGCTGCGTCGAAATTCTCAGGTACAACTATTATGGCCGCTACCCGCTGGCTCCCGATGGCCTTCTCCGCGTCCGCCGGAGACATCTCCGTGATGATGTATGCGTCGACATCGGAACGAATGAGACCGGCCATGCGTGTGGCAGCGGGTCCCGTGCCCTTCACAACGAGTGCGACAGGCTGCTGACCAACGGAGTTCGTGAGCACCGCCACGAGCACGCCCATGCCAAGCGCGGGAAGCAGCGCGGCCGCGATCGCCGCCGGCGAGCGCATCCACACAATGAGATCGTTGCGTGCCATCCCCCACAGGGCGCGCATCACCTGGTGCCCCCCTTCGACAGCTTGCCGAGCGTCAGCCATGCAGCGGCGACCGCGATCCCGACGAGCACCAGGAGGTCCACATATATCGGCTCAGGCGTGACTCTCAATCCATGGAACGCCCACTCGAGCACGCCGACCGCGTAGTAGACCGGTGACAGGTGGGCTAGAATCCAG